>NZ_JAUBTO010000032.1:0-63121 GCF_036702495.1 Microcoleus sp. C2D2
TGCTCAAATTGTGGCGCTAAAGTGCAAAAGTCTTTGAGTACCCGTACCCATTCTTGTCCACATTGCGGTCACGTCGAGCAACGCGATGTCAATGCAGCCAAGGTAATTTTAAGTCGTGCAAACGCTAGGGGAGGGCATCCCCAAAGTAACGCTAGCGGAGTTGTAGCCTCTACCTCTGTTGGTCGTAAGACCTGCAAAGGCAAGCAACGACTGTGAAACTAGAATCCCCGCACCTTCAGGTCGGGGAGTGTCAATAAAGTTGTTGCTCATTACAACGGGTAGAGCGAGGTTGTGCAAATGGCGGTAATATGGATGGCACAACCGAGCGATGCTGAGGCTTTACTTACTCTAGCTAGCGAGTCAAACGCAGTCCACTCGCCTGTGGTGTAAAGAAAATAACGCAATTTTAACCGCCCCCTTAAAAACCCACCTCCGTGGGTTTTGTTTGTATAGACGCGGTTTCAACCGCTCGGTATTCCGATATGAACTGTATTGAATTATCTGGGGACAAAATCAGTTAGCATGAATCATCAATCTTGGTTGACACTACTAAAAAAACACCGGGCGATCGCAGTCATCCGTTCATCAGAAAAGGAACTTGCTTGGCAGATGGCATCATCGGTAGCAGCAGGCGGAATCCAGTTTATTGAAATTACTTGGAACACCCACAAAGCCGCTGAATTAATTGCCCAACTCCGCTCGGAATTTCCTACTTTTAGTATTGGCACCGGCACTTTATTAAACTTAGAACAGTTGCAGCAAGCAATAGACTGCGGCGCTCAATTTCTGTTTGCTCCGCACACCGATGTAGCTATGATTAAAACAGCAGTTGACGCCGGAGTGCCGATCGTCCCCGGTGCTTTTTCTCCCACGGAAATTGTGACCGCCTGGCAAGCAGGCGCTACCTGCGTTAAAGTCTTTCCGATATCGGCTTTGGGAGGCGCCGCCTACCTGAAAAGCCTGCAAGGCCCCCTGGGACACATTCCTTTAATTCCCACTGGCGGGGTGACGCTGGAAAATGCCAAAGTATTTATTGACGCCGGGGCGATCGCCGTTGGTTTAGCCGGAGACTTATTTCCTAAACACTTAGTCGAACATCGAGATTGGCGGGCGATCGTCCAAATTGCCCGGAATCTCGCCCAAAACTTAACAACTTGTTAAGCCCTGTTTCCAATCTCGAATCTAAAATCTAAAATTTAAAATAGTACCAGGTGTCAGGAATGAACAGCATTATGGAATCAACTTACTTTCGCCGCGCTGGAACTTTCTGTGTCGGCTGCGCCCTCACTTTTGCTGCATTCTGCGGCGGTTCAATTCCTGCAATCGCCAGCCAACAGCACAACATAATTGCCAATAAAATTATGCAGTTGCAGCAATCTAGCCAGCGCTGGATTGAAATTGATTTATCAAGACAAAGGTTAATAGCTTGGGAAGGAAATACAGCAGTTTACGCGGTGGTTATTTCCAGCGGCAAATCATCGACTCCCACCCGCACGGGAACCTTTGCCGTTCAAACCAAACACCGCGTTACTAGAATGACTGGGGATGACTACGACGTGCCCGACGTTCCCTATACAATGTATTACGACGGCGGCAATGCAATTCACGGCGCTTACTGGCACAATTTGTTTGGCAATGCAGTTACTCACGGCTGCACAAATGTAGCTGTCAATCACGCTAAATGGCTATTTGAATGGGCTTCGGTGGGCACACCCGTGGTGGTGCACAAATCTCAGGTTTAGGGCATGGGGCATGGGGAATTGGGCGGAGCGAAGCGGAGGGATGGGGCTTGGGCATAGTCGAACGCTATTCAATCTGTTAGAACCCCGACTTCTTAAAGAAGTTGGGGTTCTGGGTATTATGTTTTTTTACGTGATCTTACTTAACTGCTGCTTTCAAGCGCAAGCCCAATTGTACCAAACATCAGTAAAGTCTAAGTTGATAAGTTTTGATTGAGAAATAAAAAAGTTACATATGCCGTCGTCTCTCCACAGAATATGTACGGCATCCTCAACAGAGGAATCCATTTGAAATAAAAGAATATTTTGCTCTGTGTCACTATCAGGGTTATTACCCCATCTTGCGTCGCCTTGTATAAAATCGGGATAACCGCCTATTTTATGACCGAAGAAACGCGATATCTGTAAATACTGTTTCATGATGCGATCGTTATTGCTCAAAAATTCATACAAATCTTCTCCTAAACGTTGACTAAATTGGTAGTCATCAGTAGCAATCGGTGCATATTTTTTAGTAAATTGCAAGCTGTAATATCAAATCCGCTTACATCGGAATCATACAGTAGCGAAAGCGATAGTCTCGCTCGCTTTCGCTACTTATAGCGAGCGAGACGCTTGCACCGCAACTCGAACAATTATGTATGATTCCGATTCCAGCGGAAACGATATGACCTCTTCCTTTGATTAATGACTCACGGGACATCCTCCTCTCGTTAAGTTTGTTAAGAAATTATTGGTGTCAAAGAAATGTTCTACAGACTCAATCTTTAAATCCTCTGTGACTTTAGCAATGCTAAGACCAATAACTTCAATAGTTTCTCCTGTCCCTTGATGATCTTTGTAAGCTCCCCTAAAAACACCCCAGTGTCTCCACTTAAACACAACGCTAGGAGGCCCTGCAACGACTTCGACTAATTCCCAGTGAAAACCATCGGGAAAAGCTGTGTGAAAGAGGTTGTAGGAGGATTGAAAGCTTTCATCAGAGGCGCGGTAGTAGTCTGAGTTTTCTAGAAAGAGATTATAGGTTCCCTGATCTACAACTTCTTGGGCTGTGTATTCTTTTCCTCCATTAGTGCTCATACGGAATTTATCCGTAACTACAGAGATCCATTGTTGGGGATTGGTTTTGAAGGATGCTTCCATTTCAAATGTTCTCACCAGGTTATAGGCGATCGCATTCAAAGACCCTTCGGCATGGTTGTGTTTCCTTTCCTTTGCCATGAAAGCATTAGTGCGAGAATAGTCTGGACGATTCCCGTCCCGCCATTCTACTCCATCATCCTGCTTCAGAACTTCTTCTCTATCTTGCACCCATAGGGGTAAACCGGGAGCTGTACTCATACGTGTTAATCTCCTAGGATTTGGGTTAATGAAAATCTTGATACTACAATGAAAGACTGACGGTTCTGATTCAAGAGTATTTTAAATAAAAGTCTATGCCAAAAGTGGTAGCCGTGTCAATCCCCTACGCAGCCATAAACCTAAATATCTGCATAGGTTGTCGTCTCCAATATACATCTCCAAAAACTAACTAATTCCTAGGAAGAGCCGGGGAACAGATGTCCAGAGGAAGAGCCTGGCTTTCTGAGCCGGAAAATTCGAGGCTCTTCCTCCGGATCTGCGTTCCCCGGCTCTTCCTGGAAGTAAACCAGTAATTTCTTAGTCCCCCTCTGGTCGGACGAAAGTTTGACTCTATGCAGCGATTTCAAGCTCCGAATTATCAACCAAATTATCTAAAGTCTATCCTTAACTTAGCTGCACCACTGGTTTATCCTCTAACAAAGTTTCATTAGTCAACAAATCTTCAACAGTAATGCGCAAAAAGCGCTGTTCGTCAACGCGGAACAAAACTTTTATGCGATCGCTCCCCGGATACCCAGGCGGCCTCAATTGAGCGATGCTGCGTGCTCCGTCTTTGTCATTTAGTGGCTGTACCGATCTTTGACCCGCGAGTTGGCGAGTAATTAGCCTGTCGCCGTCAAAATATATCTCCGTGCCGCCAGTTTCCGCTCCCAATTCGCCGACAATTAATTCTATACTCGGCTGATTTTCTAAAGAAGCCCCCAAGACTAATTCTACCGGTTCGCTCATCGGATAAGACTGCCCGGATTTAATTAAACTGTGCCAACTGTGGCAATTTTCGCGGCGGTTCCAGTAGCGAATGCCGTAACTGTGATAGAGAAAATCTTTGATTTCTAGCCCTTGACTCAGTTGCAGAGCACCTTGGGCGATCGCCTCAAAGGGTTTGTCGCAGCGAATTTTTGCCTGCTCGAAATATTGCTGCACCCAACGCCCGACGGCGGGAATTTGGACAGTACCGCCAACTAGCAAAACTGCATCGATGTCGCCAATTTCTAAGCCTTGGCGCCGCCCTTGCTGCAATACTTGATTCATGCACTCGTCGAGGTTGTCAAAAAACTGATGTTCGGCGAGAATAGATTCAAAGCGAGAGCGATCTAATTCTAATTCGTAACTCTCAAAATTTTCGTCATCAAAATAAACCTCAACCGCCTGATTCACCAAAGACAACTGAATCTTTAACCGTTCTGCTAATCTCGTTGTTATCGGAGATTTTGCCAGCCCTTTTGTTTTGAAAAAATAGTCAACCAGCCAATTATCAATATCAGAACCGCCCAAATTTTGACCGGCTTTAGCCAAAACCCGCGCAACTTTTGTTTTTTGCCCTGAAGATTCAGCTAATAACTTTTCGCCCCACTTGAGAATAAAACCGAGGGGCTTTTTGTCGGAGGAAGCGTCCAAACGCACTACAGAAAGATCGAGAGTGCCGCCGCCGAAATCAATGACTAACAGAATTTCGCGATCGGCCAAACCGTAACCCAAAGCAGCCGCCGTAGGTTCGTCCAACATCCGCACCTGTTCTACTTGCAGAGATTGAGACACTTTCCCCAACCAATGGCGGTAAGCTTCAAAACTATCTACCGGCACAGTAAAAATCAAAGAATCGATCGGCAAAGGCAGTTCGCGAATTGAGTTCACAATTTGGCTCAAATACCACTCACCTACTCGTTCAAAAGTAATAAGTTGCCCGTCAAGTTCCGGCACAAAACCCTGAACTGAAGTGCCAATTCCCCGCTTAAAATTACGGAAAAACCGAGAATCTCCACTCAAATCCAGACCTCTGTCGCGGACTTGCTGACCGAGTAAGACTTTACTTTGAGCAGCGTCCTCAACGTAGAGTAAACTGGGAATTAGGGGCGGATTTTGAGCCGAGATTGCCGACACTCCCGGTAATTTCAAAGTTTCGGGCTGCTGGAGGACTTGATTCCAGCGAGCGACGACGGTGTTGCTAGTTCCAAAATCAATTGCGATCGTCATGTTTTCCGTTTTCAGGAGTTACTGTTTAATTAATTATCAAAGTTTGTGATTGATTCTCTAAGTTTCTGCCATTCTGGCATCCATGTCCAGACATCCTCTGATAATTCTATCCGTTGGAACACTCTTTCTAGGAACTCATTGATAGGGTCTTTCGGGTTAAATCCAAATTCCTGTAAATCATTCTTCATCACATACAGCAAATCTTTGCCTGCAAAGAAAGTCAAACAATTCTGAAACCGAGAGCCGCCGGGACAGTACAAAGGAAGTAAATTTTCAAACTTATCCACAACATTTTGTTCTTCAACAATCCTATCTCCTTTATCTTTTCTGACTATTTCTCTTATTTTATCTCGACATTGGTCTTTTCCCAGCTTCGATCGTTGAGGGAAGCGGTGCGTCTTGTCAACAGAGTCTCCCCAAGAGTTTTGAAAGCGGTAGCATGACAGAGCTGTTCTAGCTGCTGTATAGGCTGAAATAGTTTGTGCTGATTTTTGGAGTGCTAATTTGTAATCATCCATTGGCGGTGCTTTGCGACCTAGAGCGCGGCCGACAACTACGGGATCTATCAGGTAATTTTCTATTTCCTTCCTTTCCCAAAACCAGCCTATCTGCACGTTGTTTTGATCAAACCATTTTATCGGCTCGTTAGCAATACTAAAATCGCGACTATCAAAATCGCGATCGCGCAATCCAGCCAACTTAGGATTAATGGCGCGATCGCTAATAATTTTATCCTCCAAACCGTATTTGCTACCAATAGGTTTAATTAGACAAATACCTGGAACTAGCTGTTGGAGCAGTCGTATATCAAAACTCTTAGAATTCCCCTCACAGTACAGAACATTTAAAGACACAGCACTCCCCCAGGCAAACGGTAAGTTTCTGCTTCACCAATGATATCATTGACTGCTTCTGAATGAGTAGTCAATATCAACTGGCACGTAGGAGCAATTTTCGGAAGCTGACTTACTAAAAATTGCGCTATCGGTGGATGAAGATTCAGGTCAACCTCGTCAATCAGCACAATTGAGTACGCAACTTGTTGCCGGACAAACTCATACAAAATTGGGAAAACAGCTTGTTCTCCTGCTGACATTTCCACTATATCGTAAGTACGATTTCTGTATTTTAGCAAGAAGTAGACATCATCTTCCGTAGGTGAATCAATCCGGGGAATTTTTTCTAAACCCCAAAAAGAGCGATCGGGAAAAATTCTTGTATAAAGATTTTCCAATTGCGTTAAGTAATCTGTTTGATAAGTTTTGCCCGACTCCTGTCTTTGTCTCCATTCAATTAGATATTGACGCAGGCGACCTACACCCATTTCAAAGGAAACTCGACCTCCACCAAATGCTCCATCTCCAAATGGACGCGACCCAAATCCACTTCCTTCTAGATAGAGATTTGAGCCAAGATTTCGGAACTGATCGAACCAGAAGATGCCGGGAAGTTTGGAAAATAGAGAGCGAACAGATGGATCGGTTCTGAGCAATTTTTGGGCATAGTAGCGACCTTGAAATTGTGCTCTTTCTTCGGGTTTGGTTCCTGCCTTCCAGTATTCACCATTTAATATGAGTTGAACAGAAGTGCTATCACCAGCTTCAACAAATGGACGTTCGGAGCGAAATTCTGCTGGTTGTGCTGCGTACCACCTTTCTGCTACCTCGCGTGTTGCTTCAATTTCTTCGCGCTCAAACGAAACGTCTAATTGAATATGTGGAGTTCCCCATTTCGAGTAGCGAGCTGGTAGAAATCCCAGCCAATCAAATTCGGATACGTTCGGAATTTGTCTGGTTGCTAATGCTAGCGGCAGAGCGATTGCTTGTAGCAGCGTTGTTTTCCCCGTGCCGTTATCACCAAGTATCAGAAAGCGGTTTGTAACTTCATCGAGGGTTTGGTTCTTGAAAGAAACTTCAAGATTGTCAAATAGCTTAAAATTTTGAATAGAAATAGACTCTACTTTCATAGGATGCCGTCCGCAATTAAGTGGGTTGAAATTTAACTAACTATCGACAGATATCGCTTGCGGTAGAAGTTCCGTACAGTTGTAGCGGGACTGGGAATTAGTTGTGGATTTTACCCGAAGATGAGCAGCAATCCCGGTAATTTCAAAGTTTCTGGCTGCGGTCGGACTTGATTCCAGCGAGCGACGACGGTGTTGCTAGTTCCAAAATCAATTGCGATCGTCATTCAGCCAAAATACACAGCTACTAGGGATTAAATTATAATATGGTATTTGGAGCCGCAAATACCAACATAATATCATGACTCAATCCACTTTCTTTGAAACCGAGAACAAAGAGCCTGTACAGGGAATTACGGAAATTGCAGTATGCGGCTACAAGTCTATTTACGAAGAGTGCCAGATTGAAGTGCTCGCTGACAATTCTAGCCGGTGCCAACAGTCCAAATAGCAGAAAAACCCCTTGATTGGCTGCAAAATGGTGCTGAACCTGAAATAGAACGATCGCTCGGATTTCAGAAAGCACACAACAGAGTAGATTTAGAGTAATTCCGGGTTAGTACGATCGTCCGTGCGATCGCCATTTTACCAATTTTTCGTTGCCACAAAGGCGCGCCACTTTAATAAGCGGCACAAAACTCATACCCTTTTAGATTTTAGATTAAAGAATTGGGAATGACTGACTGCATAAGGGTTTGGATCGCGGGCCTACAGTTGCATTGTTTCTTGAAAGTAGTATATAACCTGTCCGCCGCCGCCAAACTTTTACCTTTGAGATCAATCCAATTTTCAAATGAAGCGTGAAAAATGCTGGACATGGGCGATCGCAAAACAGCACTATTGGCTCTAACACTGCTTGTCCCTGCAGCTAGTATTGGAATAATAGCAGGCTTGTATATTGCCCCGGGAAGCTGGGGACAAACACTGTCAGTATTGTGTCAAGTTTGGTTGCTGGTTTTTCCGATCGCCTGGTCTGTTTTTGTCGATCGCAAAAAGCTGCGTTTATCCCTGCCCAAGCGCCAAGAATTGCTGGCTGGAGCGATTTGGGGAATATTCATGTTTGGGATGATTCTAGGTATCTATCAGCTTTTCGGCCAGCACTGGATCGATCCTGTAGTTGCTCAACAAAAATCGCACCAATTAGGTATTAGCAGCCCTAATATTTACTTAATTGTTGAAGCATATTTTGTGCTAGTCAACTCATTAATCGAAGAATTTACTTGGCGGTGGTTTGTCTGCAACAAGTGCCAGATTCTCATACCCGGAACCAAAGCAATATTTCTGAGTTCGCTATTTTTCACCCTCCACCACATTCTTGTAATAGCAGCTTACAGCGACTGGCAGGCTGTGCTCTTAGGCTCCTTAGCTGTCTTCGCTGCCGGGATAATTTGGTCGCAGTCTTATCTGACTTACCGTTCGCTTTGGTCGAGTTATATCAGCCACGCGATCGCAGATTTAGCCCTAGCAACTATTGGTTGGCAAATCCTCTTTAACTAGCTGCTTTTTCAGCGGCTATCGCCGGGAATTCTCCCGTAAAAATTGACCCTTTTCCCAACTCGCTCTCCCGACTAATATCTCCCCCCATCATCCGACAAAATTTCTGGGCGATTGCCCGTCCCAAACCCGTACCGCCGTACCTGCGAGTAGTAGACACGTCCGCTTTTGCCGGCTAATAAGGTTTTGACTGGCGGATATTTGCTGAGGTTTATTAGTTGCTTTCCAGCCAGTAACTTTGGGTCGCGATGAGCGATTAATTGAGCTTTTTTGTCTACCCAAAAAGCGAAGCAGATTTTCCAGA
This sequence comes from Microcoleus sp. C2D2, assembly GCF_036702495.1. NCBI lineage: Bacteria > Bacillati > Cyanobacteriota > Cyanophyceae > Oscillatoriales > Microcoleaceae > Microcoleus > Microcoleus sp. C2D2. The sequence continues at coordinate 8,837 of NZ_JAUBTO010000032.1, forward strand.
TGCGGACTTTTTCGAGCGAGCGATGTCGCTTAATAATATACTTCTAATAGCTATTCCTTGAATTTTTCCCATTGGCTCCGCAGATTTATCAGTTGAATTTAATTGATGTGTTTGAGGAAATTGTTGTTTAAAATTAGTTCCTAGTCCGAGAAGCTGCTTGGTTGTCAAATCGACGCTGCCACGCGCCGACAAGCGTGAATATTTTTTTTGAAATTGAGCAACGGCGTCGGCGTTTCCGTAAATTCCCGTAATTTCGTTTTTGTAATAGCCGAGTTGTTTTAGTTGCTGCTGTAATTCGCTGACTGAATTTCCTCGCTCGCCCAAACTTAAACTAGCAAATTCCCGAATGGGTTTTGAGAAAATAACTGGGGGTTTTCCAGTTAAGCGAGATATCAAAGCTTCGCGGGTAATTTCAGTGCCAGCAACTGCATTTTTAAACCAATAGCGATCGCTGCGGTTGATGCGATCGGGCGGCGTGCCGCGGCAGCGGGCGACAACGTACCCTTCTAAATTGTAAGCTTCTGCAAGGTATATGTGGCTGTAGCTGCGGTTGATGCTTTCCTAGCAGCGACAACTGTCAGGACAGTTACCAAAAAATCACAACCGCCGATCGGTGTTTAGATTTGTTGGAGCGATCGGGAAATAAACATTCTCAAAGTAAGAATTTCCTCTTTAATGCAATATAAAATTTTGCCAAAGGCGATGTCAATCTACTGAATATTGTTACCAATTATACTTTTGTCCACAGTAAAGGTTGGTTGCTTTTCGGTTGGCTGTACATCCCTGTCTGTATGATAGGCAACTGCTTTTAGGTAAAAGAGGAAGTGTTGTCTAGCTTGGTTTTGACCTCGAAAAAAGCTGCTTTTTGATGATGTATCTGTCTTCGGGATGAAGTTTCGCTCCTGAAAACTATTTCTATAGGAAGAGCTTGGCGATCGCATCAATCGTTATTATCCATTCAATGACAGCGAATTTGCTGCAGATCGATACTCGGGTGTGGCGAACAGTCGCTAGGTTGGATTCTATGTACACACCAGGAAAGCGGTAATTAATATTACCCACCCCTCTTTCCTTTCGGGATCTAACCTCAGCGCTGGTAGCAGCGCCGTAAGCGAGTCGGAATATTCAGCGGGACTTAAAAATGAAAATCACCTTTGTTCTTCCTACTCTGTCTCTGACTGGTGGAATACGAGTATTATGTATTTTCGCAGAACGTTTGAGAAAGCTAGGACACTCCGTGTTCGTCATCTCTCTACCCCACCCCCAACCGAGTATGCGCCAGCAAGTCAAGTCGCTGCTGCGGGGACGGGGTTGGATTTCCCCACCTGAAAACGAACCCTCATTTTTCGATAACTTAGGTGTAGAACACAAAATTACCGATCGCTACCGCCCGGTAGAGGACAAAGATGTACCTGACGCTGACGTAGTAGTTGCCACCTGGTGGGAAACCCCCGAGTGGGTAGCCAAACTCTCTCCTAGCAAAGGAGCAAAAGCTTATTTTTTCCAGGGCCACGAAGTTTTTGACTATCTACCTCAAGGTAGAGTAGAAGCAACCTGGATGCTGCCCATGCACAAAATTACGCTCTCTGAGTGGTTAGTTAACCTAGCTCGGGAAAAATACGGCGATAGCAAAGTTTCCTTAGCTCCTCCTACCGCGGACACCAAGCAATTTTACGCCTGTCCTCGCAACAAACAATCGGTTCCTACAGTTGGAATAATGTACTCGAAAATCTACTCGAAAGGAACCGACATCGCCCTCAAAGCTTTTTCCCTAGCTGCTGCAAAGATCCCCAACCTGCGTCTGGTTGCCTTCGGTACAGAGGTCCCATCCTCGGAATTGCCCCTACCGGCTAATACCGAGTATGTAATTCAACCCCACCAAGACAAAATCAAAGACTGTTACAGCAAATGCGATGCCTGGCTGCTGGCGAGCCGCTCAGAAGGCGATTGCTTGCCAATTATTGAAGCGATGGCGTGCCGCACTCCCGTCCTCAGTACCCCAGCAGGCGCTGCTCCTGAAATTTTGAGCGGCGGTAGTGGCATACTTGTAAGACCAGAAGATCCCGAAGAAATGGCAAAAGCCATAGAGTCTATCTGTCAGTTGCCAAATTCCAAGTGGCAAGCCCTGTCCGAAGCCGCCTATGCCAAAGTGAACAATTATACTTGGGAAGATGCCACGGCTTATTTTGAAGCTGCATTGAAAGTTGCTGTAGACAAATCTAAACAGCGCGACGTTAATATAGTTTCCTTTTCTCGCTACTATGACCCAGCAGCGGCAAACCAACAAATTGGGGTTGGATGCTAACGGCCGCCATTTCAAATTCTGCGCTAGCCGCTCGCTCAGGCGCGGGATTCTCAGGAGAAAGTCAATATCGTTTGGTGCGGTGATTCTGCCAAAACTAAAATCGCCCCTCTCCTGTTTTCTACCCAGGAGTCTCGAAGAGAATTCTGACCCCACCGACTAGCCAATAGTGGTTATAAAGCGATCGATCGAGCGATCGTCGGCCAAAATCTGAAAGCCAGTGCCACGGAGGTTTTCAGGATCGCACCCTTAGAGGTTAAACTTGTCTAGCCCTCAAACATCTCCCGATTGGTAATTGGGAAAAGTCCATGACGACAAAGTACGATCGGCTCGACTATCGAGTTACGAGCCTCCAGCATTCGCCCGTACCCTGCACGCAAGCAAAAAAAAGGCTCCTAAGTGCAAACTTGCTGTTATGGAGAAGTTTTATAAACCAGTCTCTATCTTCCGCATCTATTCATGAAAATTACTTTTGTCCTTCCTACCCTTAGTCTTACAGGTGGCATGAGGGTGTTATCTATCTACACAGAACTTCTCCAAAAGCGAGGACACAAAATATTTATCGTCTCTACGCCCCCGCGGCAACCGACTTTGATCCAACAATTGCGATCGCTCCTCAGAGGTAGGGGTTGGCAGTCCGCTCCAAAGAAAGAACAGTCTCACTTTGACAAGGTGGATGTCGAAAGCCGAGTTCTCGAAACCTATCGTCCCATTACCGACAAAGACATACCTGATGCCGATATTATCATGGCTACTTGGTGGGAAACTGCCGAGTGGGTGGCAAAACTCTCTCCGGGCAAAGGAACGAAAGTATATTTTCTCCAACACTACGAGGCTTTTGACTGCGTACCAAAAGGTCGAGTAGAGTCAACTTGGTGGCTGCCGATGCACAAAATCCCTGTCGCCTTGTTGCCCGCCGACATAGCTCGGAATCAATACGGCGATTTGTCTGTATCTCTCGTCCCTCCCACCGCGGACACCAAACAGTTTTACGACCCCCAGTCGCGAGCTCCGCAGCCGCGAGGCAAGCAATTAGTTCCCACAGTCGGGAGCTACTATACTACAACTCCTGGGAAAGGCTGCGATATTGCCCTGAAAGCTTTCTCTCTAGCTGCTGACAAAATTCCCAACCTTCGTTTAGTTGCCTTTGGTTCCGGCAATACTCCTCATCCCAATTTGCTGCCGGATGGCACTGAGTATAATAAGGCACCTACTCAATACCAACTAAAAGAATTTTACAGCAAATGCGATGCTTGGCTGTTTTTCAGCAGAGCCGAAGGCTTTGGCTTGCCAATTATCGAAGCGATGGCTTGGGCTTGCCAATTATCGGCACTCCTGCTGGTGGGAATCCCGAACTACTTGCTGGCGTGGGTGGCCGAATGGTCAAGCCAAAAGACCCAGAGGATATGGCAAAACCGATCGAGCAGATTTGTCAGTTGTCTGATGCCGAATGGCGGGCAATGTCCAAGACTGCTTTAAAGAAGGTGATAAATTATACTTGGGAGGAGGCACTAATCTCTTCGAGGCCCAACTGTACGCTGCTGTGGAACGTCAGGCACAATTAACGAACAAGGCGTAAAATTGAGGTTGATTTAAAAGATTGGGGTGGGGCGATCTTTTAAGCGAGAATTTTTCTCGGGCAAATTGAGTTGTCTTTCTACAATTTTACTGGAAAAAAAACTATGGTTGCATTAATCCCCGTTGCTCTGTTCGGCTTTATTCCAATCGTTTTTTACCTGTTTGTGAGGTTTCCGCCTCAGCGGGCGGTAATTATAAGTTTTCTTTTAGCGTGGCTGTTTTTGCCGCAAGCTACTTATCCCATCCCCATATTGCCACCGTTTAGCAAAATCTCGTCAGTTTGCTACTCCATTTTGCTGGCTACTCTTGTCTACGATATGGCGCGCTTCACCTATTTTAAGCCCGGTTGGCTGGACGTGCCAATGCTAATTTGGTGTTTGTGTCCAATTGTTACACAAGTTAGTAATGGCGGCAGCCCAATTTCTCCGACTTTCAACCAAATCATTAGTTGGGGTCTGCCTTATTTGGTAGGACGCTTGTATGTAGGTAGTTTAGACGGGCTGCGACAATTGGCGATCGGGATTTTGGCAGGTGGGTTGGCCTACATTCCTTTTATTTTAATTGAATCGGCTAAGGGCCCAATTCTGCACCAAATGGTTTACGGCGTCAGTGCCTTTGAGAACTGGAGTCAAGCATTGCGTGCGGGGGGGTGGAGACCGGTAGTATTTATGCAGCACGGTTTGATGGTGGGCGTGTGGATGATGACAGCCACCTTAATCGCAGTTTGGTTCTGGCAAACTGGGACGCTCAAAAAGTTTCAGGGTCGCAACATCAAGACTTTAGCAATTATATTAATAATCATTTTTGTCCTGTGCCGTTCTACTGGCGCCTACAGTTTATTTGTATTCGCGTTGATCGTATTATTCTCTGCCAAGTGGTTTCGCACTTCTTTGCCGCTGCTATTCATAATTGGATATATAGTGTTTTATCTGTACATAGCTGCAGCGGGTCAATTCTCGAGTAAAGAGGTGATGGGGGTCATCACTCCAATATTTGGCGAAGAGCGAGCCAGCTCTCTGAAGTATAGATTTGACATGGAAGAGATACTGGGGGAAAAAGCGCGGCAAAAATTTCTTTTAGGCTGGGGGGATTCCGGCGGAAACCGCGTATACAACCAGGAAGGTCGAGATATCTCGGTCACCGACAGCTTATGGATTATTGCATTTGGCACCTACGGTACAGTCGGTTTAGTTAGTTTATTTTCTTCTTTGTTACTTCCTGTTATCGCCTTTTCCGTGTTCAAGTATCCCGCCAGAACCTGGTCTAATCCCAAAGTAGCGCCCGCGGCCGCCCTGGGAGTAGCCTTAACTATGTACGTGTTTGACTGTGTTTTGAACGCTATGACTAACCCGATTTTTGCGCTGATTGCTGGAGGAATATCCAGTCTGGTCTTAAAAGCTCCAGAAAGTCTTAAAACCAAGAAAACCAGTTCGCCACCAAGAAGACAGTCGCTGGTTCACCAAAAATCATCCTGATTTTCAGTCAGCCGATCGCGGCTTCGCTCAAAGCTTGAAAATATATTGGCTTCGCTGGATAAAACAACTAAAAAATCTACCATTTTTGCATTAAATCAAGTTCGGAAGTTGGCATATATCTGTCAATCGACTCAAATTAATGTGAAAAATAATTTTTGACAACATTAATTGGTAATGCTTCAACTATTACCAGGGAGGGATTTTTTATTAAAACTGTGTGGCGATTTGTCAACCCAAATGGGCTTGCTACACTTTTGGCTAAAACGAGCTGATCGTTTTAGCCAACCTTTAAAAATCCTGACTGGACAGGTATGGTGTACCAGGATATACTTAGAAAGGTATATTCACTTAAACGCCCAAGCAGAGAAAACACGAGGCTGTATTGTGGGTTATAATAGTTTGAGTTGTAGTTTACAATAAACCAGGAAGGGAGTAATACATGAAAACAGTTAATTTATTGAATGTCTCGATAGATAACTTGTCAATAACAGAGTTGTTTGAAAAACTCGACTGCGAAGGCGGTGTCGTATTTACGCCAAATGTAGACCACTTGATTAAGTTGCAGTATGACCGCGACTTCTATGAAGCTTACAATAAATCTAATTATAGAGTCTGTGACAGTCAAATATTGATGTATGCCTCACGATTTTTGGGTACTCCTATCAAAGAAAAGATTTCAGGTTCGGACTTGTTTCCTGCATTTTATATGTATCACAAAGATAACGATAAAATCAAAATATTTTTGCTAGGAGCTGCTGAAGGTATTGCTAGGAAAGCCCAGGAAAAAATTAACCAAAAAGTTGGTAGAGAAATAGTGGTTGGAGCACATTCTCCTTCTTTTGGCTTTGAAAACAATGAGGAAGAGTGTGAAAAAATAATTGACGCGATCAATAAATCAGGAGCTACAGTTCTGGCCATAGGGGCGGGCTCCCCCAAGCAAGAGAAGTGGCTGGTTGAATACAAGAGCAAATTAACACACGTCAAAATTTTCTTAGGAATAGGTGCAACCATTGATTTTGAAGCTGGTTGCAAAGTAAGATGTCCCAAATGGATGAGCGAAGTCGGCATAGAATGGGCGTACCGACTGTTAAATGAACCGAGAAGGTTGTGGAAAAGATATTTGATAGAAGGTCTGCCTTTTTTCCGATTAATCTTAGAACAAAAATTAGGGCTTTATAAGATGCCTTTCGCCAGCAAACCCCGACCGATCCTAAAAACTAGAGCGACCAATCTCTAGCGTAAATTAAGCTGACTATGAGAGAAAGTGCGTTTGACTTCAAGGTAAGGCTGATGCAACCTGTGGATAGTCCGATCGCACTCGATCTCAAAATTATTCATTTTTGCTTTCCAGTCCAGGTAAAATCGGAAAGAACCTTTTGTGGAAATTCCTAATTAGGAATGCAACCGATGAATCTACCTTCTTTCTTGTGGTTGTGGAAAATAGCGGCTTGGTCAATGGGTGTTTCCCTGTTAGCTTACCTCTTGCTAGCCGTTACTGGAACGTGGATGTTTGGCGCCCGCAGTACCAAACAACCGCGCCCAAAATGGCTGCGTCCTTTCCATGTGGCGACTGGTGCGGGGATGGCGACTTTGGTAATTTTACTGCTGGGAATTGGTGTAGTCGGTACGCTGGGATACTACGGCAATTTGGGTCACTCGGCTCATTTACCGGCGGGGTTAGCTGTTGTTGCTTTGGTGTTGGTTTCTGTTGGAAGCGGGCTGCAAATTGGCCCTAAACATCCTTGGGCGCGTCCCCTCCACATCGGCACTAATTTAGCTTTGTTTGGGGGATTTGTGACTGTCTTGCTCACGGGATGGACTATTGTACAAAAGTATTTGCCGAAAGTTTAAAAATTATGTATTAGGTTTAGTTTGACGCGCGAATTATAGGGGTAAGGTGCTCCCGGCGCACCCTACATAATTAGGTTTAGTTTGACCCTCGAATTATAGGGGTAAGGTACTCCGTGCGCATCCTATATAATTAGGTTCAGAAGCAGTATTATATATTAGCTGTGAAACCTAAAATATGTTGAGCGGTAATCTGCGGCTTTTCTAAGTGGGGAACGTGCCCGCAATCGGGGATCCAAATTAGTTGGGAATTGGGTATCGCCCTTGCAAACTTTTCCGCATCCGCCGTCCCCAAAATCCGGTCTTGTTTTCCCCACAAAATCAGCGTCTGTTGCTGAATTTGCGACAAATTTTCCCCAAATCCTCCGTAACCGCCGCTTTTTGTAAACGCAATTAAAGCTTGATTCCAGTTGGGCATTTCCAGGTGCAAAGCGGCGCAAATTTGAGCATCGCTGGAGGCTAGTTTTCCATCGAAATAAGCATTGACGCTAATTCGCTGGCGAATTTTGGGATTGCGTAAAAATGAAGTTGCCAGATATCCTAAAGGAGGAATTAAAAATTTTCCCTTATTAGAACTGATGGCAAAACCTGCGCTATCTATTAACACTAATTGTTTCACAGCTTCGGGATAATTGAGAGTGAAATCAATTGCTGCTGCACCTCCCATTGATGCGCCAACTAAGATTACAGGCTGCGAAATTAGCGTTTTCCAAAAATAGTAAAGGTGACTTTCAATTGCCCTCGCGCTGAATGGCAAACCTGCGGATCTTTCTGTAAACCCAAAACCCAACAAATCAACCGCCCAAGTTTCATTTTCGGCGGCCAGCAGTGGCAATAGGCGGCGGAATTCAAACACGGAACTGTCGAAGCCGTGAATTAGCAAAATCGGCGTGTTTCCGCTGCCTTGGCGCACGTAGGTTGTGACAATGGGTTCAGAATTTAGGGGAGTTGTAATTGCCTCCTGTTGAATGCTTTGGGCTAAGGCAATTGAGGTAGATTCTGTGAGTTGTGCTATCGATTTTGGCAGAAAACTTGCTGACATAATTCTTGATAAATTGTTAATCCGTAGGGGCGTGCCCCTGTGCTCGCCCTAACATTTAAGTATATATGCTTGCTCGATCGCTATTTTAGGAGTTGGGACGAGGGATCCCTTAAAATTCGATCGATACTTAGTATCCCTCTGCCCAGGCTAAGGCTGAGTTTGTTAACTCGATGTTAAAATATTTTATAATTGTTGCCAATAATTCATTTTTAATCTACTCTTACCTTCCTCTGCGTCAAGAGCGCCTCTGCGGTTAATTCCAAAAAATTAATTGACAAATCCCATAAAATTAGCATACCATTTACTCACACATCTGAATATATGTTAAATATTTTTTACAATTATTCTCAAATCTCAAAAAGATACTAGGGACAGGGGGAACTGGGCCAAAACTGTAGAAGCAGGTCTGCAAAACTTGCCCGGAACTACCGAAATTAATCTAGTATTTGCCACAGAAAGTTTCGGTAGAAATTGAACAAGGAATAGCAATCGCGACCTAAAATTAAAAATTAAAATTTGCTTGGCTGCTGTGTACAGATAGCCAAAAATTTAGTATTTTTTCGCCGAATTGTTCGGGAGAGAAGTGGTGAAAGAAATGCCTACAGTTTTGACATTCCCCAAGCCGCGATCCTTTTTTAAGAAATTTCGACCAGCGGCGCATCACAATAAGAAATACAAAAAAATACGTTTTTCTGCTGCATATCAACAAAGGTACTTCTCCACATTCATCGCGGGAATTACTCATCCTAAATAAAGAGTGAGGATAAGGAGAACAGGCTAAGTCATGCTCAAAATATGATATAAATCTTTGATTTATATAGCGGTTCTCAAAAAAGTGAGGTATGCCCTATGCCCTATGCCCACGGAGGCCTATGCCCTATGCCCATGAGTACCTCATATGAGAGCTCGAAAGGCTATACTTTGATTTTACAATTCCAGCATATCGCCAACCATTTGATTCAAAACTTGTTCGCGAGTCCAGGGAAAAGCTGAAAGATGCGTATAGTAATTTGTTTGCCAATTAATAGCAGATGGCAAACTGGCAGCTAAAAGTCCCAAAGAACTTACTTTGTGAGGATAGTGGCCCGCATACATTAAACCAGCTAATCCGCTGGTACTGTAGGCAATCAAACACTGTCTGCAGTATTGATAATCAGACATTCGTATTCGGCAAAATCATCATTTTCAACGCTGCCTATCTCGTGCAAGGTGACGATATCGCCGCCAAATTCATCCCGAATCCTTTCAGCTACAGACTCAGTTTTCCCAGTTGCTGTTCCGTAGAAAAGAACAATTGCTTTTGACCTTTTTACTCCGAAGATGAAACTTGACAGTGTTTGAGATTTATTCTTTTTGAGTCAGGATTTGGCATTTCCTGCCTGCAATTGAGACAAAAACAGTAGACACGGTTGTGGCAAACCTGATAAATTAGGGAGTCAAGGCAGCAAGGACACTGTTTTTTCATGGGGTTAAAGTTGAAAATTCATCAACCAAGCTGATTCGCTCATATCGGGGTCGGCTTCGCAGTCAATTAGTAACAGATTCAGGGTCGTTTGTACTTTTAGACTGCGCGGGATGCCGGCGGGTACAAACACAAATACTCCCGGTTTTAAAGTGACTGTTCGCGAGCACACCGTGAGAGTTCCCACTCCTTCTAAGACGGCGAGGGTTACATCTTTGGAGTTATCGAGGTCAGGTATTTCAGAATTTTTACCCAAACTCATCAGTTTTTGGCTTTCGGCGGGTTGTCCGTCGCTGATTCGGGCTGACGCGGAAACTATTGCTGCTGTCACGGTGATTGACCTCCAGGTACTATTAACTTCGGGGAGTTATTGCAATTAATATTCAATAAGCTACCTGCCATTAAGATAAATTGTCAAGAGTTAAAGATTAAGATTTGTTACCAGAAGCTGTCTAGCTACGTTTTATCTCAGCGCCAGCAGCCCGAGATTGAGACGGCGCGGTAGTTGTGGGCGCTCAAAGTGCGAAGCGCAAGGGCGTCGCTTTAAAAATATTTGCTAATAATTTGCAATTAGTTCGGAAAATTACGTTTCTAGTGCGATCGCAAATATACAGTCTTGGACCCACGGGTGGTCATCACCTTGGTTTTTTCACAGCAATACTTTCGTTGCGTCCACAGAAACGGTAAAAAATTAAGGTCATGAGGCTCGATCCAGGACTGATCTACTAGCAATTCTCAATTCCCACCAATACAGCATTAGACACAGCCTTACGGTGTCTGATGCCGAATAGCTGTATTGCACTCAATAGAGTATAGAGTAAGGCGCTTGCTAGCTGCACTTTACAAAATGCAATAGAGGCGAGTTTTAGCCGGATTTGTCGATCGCAAAAATCCGTCTCAAACTCGCCCCTAATGACAACAGTTAACAATCAACAATCAACAATAAACAATTAACCGACTAATTCTTCGCCCCTACGCCAATATACATAATGGACGTATCCTCATTAATTTTAATTTTAAACAAGCCAGACTTTTTGTAATTAACATAGTTAGCTATATTAGAGATTAGCACTTGAGAAACTTGTTGTAAACTTTCCCCCGAAGGAAATAGCTGCTTTCCACTTGTAAAATTCCCCCAAAAACCGTGCATCTGGGCTAAAATAGCGCCCATTTCTCCAAACATATCAAAACCTTTAATTTCAATATTGCCGAAACCCGTACCGCGCATTACCACAGACAGTTCATCCGGGGTAACAAACTTTTCCCAATCGTGAACGCCCCGCTTAATTTCCTGCAATGTATTTTCCATCAGTCCAATCATCACAATTTGCGAGGAAAAAGTTCGGTTGATTGTATCAAAAAAGAACAGTCCCCCAGGCTTGAGAATCCTGTGAACCTCAGACACAACTTTTTTGTAATCGGCAACGTGTTCCAAAACATCCAGGCAGATTACAACATCAAAGGTATTGTCGTCGTAGGGCATATTTTCGGCCAAACCTTGCCTGTAGTCAATCTCAAAACCGCTGGTAACTGCGTGATTTTGAGCGGCTACAATACATTTGTCCGATCGATCTATTCCAGAAACAATAGCGCCTCTCTCAGCCATAAACTCGCAAGAAAAGCCGCCGCCGCACCCGACATCTAAGGCTTTCAGCCCTTGCCAATTAGTCGCGTGTCTGTCGAAAAACTCAAATCTGGGTTTGTTTAGATGGTATAAGGCATAAATTTTAGCATTTTCGTCCCACCAATTATCGGCATTTTCCTCAAAAAATTCTAAATCATTTTTTACTTCAGTTTTCTGCACGATTTTCTCAGTCCTGATTAGTGGGAAATATAGAGGGCGATCGCACTTTTGCCTAATTTTATACGAATGACGCCAACAAACCCGGTTTATGTGAAAAATCCGAGGTTTCGTGACGAGTTCGCAGGCAGACACCGGGTTTCTGAATCCGCGCGCATAAGTTCTATTTTCTCGTTAGTTGTGAATCGCCACAGTTTTTTATTATAATATCTCTGGCATAAATTTCAACCAGATGGATCGCGTTTCTATTATCATCCCAGCCGTCAACGAAGCGACTTGTCTGGAACGCACCCTCCGCCAACTCAGCATTCTCAATCCTCCCGCTTGGGAAGTGTTGGTGGTAGACGGCGGCAGTCAAGACTCCACAGCGGCGATCGCACTTTCGGCCGGCATCCGCGTTATTTCTAGCAGTACAGCCGGACGTTCCGTGCAAATGAACTTAGGTGCCCTTGTCGCCACCGGCGAAATTCTGTGCTTTCTCCACGCCGATACTTTAGTTCCCGACGACATTGTAGCAGTTATCCAGAAAACATTGTCCGATACCGAAATTTCCGGCGGCGGGTTTATCTCCCTGATGGCTGGTTCGCAGCAAACAAGATGGGGTTTTTCCCTCCACAATTACCTGAAAACTTATTACGCGCCGCTGTTATTTCGACCTCATTTATTTTTCAAAGGATTGCGCCTGCTGTTTGGCGACCAAGTTATTTTTTGCCGCCGTACAGATTTTTGGGAATGCGCCGGTTTCGATGCCGCGCTGCCAATTATGGAGGAAGCGGATTTGTGTTTGAAGTTAGTGCGACGGGGGAGACTTAAGTTAGTCAATCGGGTAGTGGAAAGTAGCGATCGGCGAGTGGCAAATTGGGGCGAATTTAAAGCAATTGCGATCTATCTTTCGATTGGTTTTTTGTGGGGATTTGGCGTTTCTCCCCGCTATCTCAAGCAGTTTTATGAAGACATCCGCTAAAACACAAAATCCGATTAAATTCCCAGACAATACTGGCTGTAATTTTTGGGCATAACTTTCTGCAACAGGTAAATAATCGCCCAACAAACCAACAAATTGCCTGTCAGTAAAAAGCCGAGCTTCAGCAGCGGATGTACGGGGCAAATAAACTTATAAAACGCTCACAACACCTATTTCACTAATGTCGAATCCAGGAGATATATAGGGAATGAATAAGCAGCCAATATTTTGACTAACTCAGATACTCTACTGGGAAGTGCCATACTTTTAGAAAATGCGAGGGAGGAAGAAAGACTATAAAGACTATTCCGAAAAAAAATCTACCTAAATTAGGTAGACTTTTAGAAAGGTTTCCGCAATGAGTTAAAGGTTGGCTAACCGTTGGTGTTATGGATGTGCGAGGCAGAAACACTATCCAACCGATCGCGCCCGTTGCGGATCACGCGCAGCATATCGCTGAGCTTCTGCTCGATATTATCGAGCACTTGGTCGGCATAATCGTCGGCTCCGTTTTGAATTTCCTCGCATTCAGCCATCGCCCTCACTCTCATCTCTTCCAATTCCTCTTGAGCCTGGTAGCGAATTTGTTCGACCTCCGCCAGCGTCGCCTGCTGAATTGCCTCGCAGTCAAGCAAAACTTGCTGTCGCAACTGATCTGCTTCTATCTTCGCCTGCTGAAGCAGGCCCATATCGTTTAAAAGTTCTGCCGCTCGCTGTTCTGCTGCTTCTATCACTTCCTGAGCGTAAAGTTCCGCCTCTTGAAGCAAGTCGTCCTTGTGCCGGAGGATCGTCTCGGCTTCCTGAAAGGCGATCGGCAAATTTAGCCTCACCAAGTCTAACTGATCGAGCAACTGTTCTTCATCCACCAGAGTGCGTCTGGTCATAGGAATTCGCGGGCTGTCGAGAACAATTTCCTCAAGCCGGTTCAATTCCCGCTGGATGTCTACTCCTGCGGTTCGGGTGGGGTCTCCGAAGGCGGCTGTGTTCTGAGGTGATTCGTTCTCAGTGCGGAGGCCGGTACTGTCGGGTTCGATGCGAGTTGGTTCCTGCTGGCGTAACATTTGTAAATATCTAGGGCGACGTGTTTCGGAACAAGATGATCTACGGAGCCACCAAACTTGGCTATTTCTTTAACTACACTACTACTTAAAAAGCTGTACTCGTTAGAAGTTGCCAAAAAAACTGTTTCAATTTCACCCAGAAGGGTTTTATTGGTGTGGGCCATCTGGAGTTCCATTTCAAAATCTGTTAATACCCGGAGCCCCCGCAGCAGCACTTTGGCTTGTCGAATCTTAGCATAGTTTACTGTCAAACCCTCAAAACTGTCTACTTCTACGTTTGGCAAGTGTTGGGTAGAGCGCTGGATCTGCTCGATCCGTTCCTCTACGGTGAAGAGAGGGGTTTTGCTGGGGTTTCTGACTACCGTAACAATTACCCGATCGAACAGTTTAGATCCCCGCTCGATAATATCTGCGTGACCGAAGGTAATGGGGTCAAAGCTGCCTGGATAGATTGCAATCACGAGTTTGGCTCAACCGAGTGGGGGGGAGTGGGGGAGTGTCCTTGTGGGGGAATGGGAGAGTGGGATAGTGCGGCAGTGGGAGAGTGTCCGAGTGGCAAAGCCGGAGATGTGGAAAATCTTCCTTCTTCCTTCTTCCTTCTTCCTTCTTCCTTCTTCCTTCTTCCTTCTTCCTTCTTCCTTCTACCTTCTACTTTTTCATGGAATGAGCTTTGTAGAAAGTTTCGAGGCTTTGCTTGTCGCCCACAAACCGCCAGTGCCAAGGCTCGTAACTGACGCCTTGGCGATTGTTTTTGGGGAAGGACATTTCAAAGCTGAAGGCGACGGCGTTGGCTTCTAACCACTTGAATGCTTGGGTATTTTCAAAACTGGGACTGAGGTTGTTTTCCGGGGCGCTGCCGTCGCCGATGTCGATCGCGTAACCGGTATGGTGTTCGCTGTAACCTGGAGGGGCGCTGACTTCGGCTCGTTTGCTGGCGTTTTGCCTGCGTTCGGCTTTCACGTCAAAAAATACGTGCTGTTGGTCTTGCAGGGAGCGAAAGCCGGATATGGGAGCGAAATAGATGCCTGATGCCGCTGCGGCGTTAGCCATTTCCTGATATTTTGCTGCTGCCCAGGTGCGGAGTTTGACGCTACCGTCGGGGGTGACGCTTACCAAGTCTTTGGCTGGTGCTTCTGGGTACGGCAAGTGTCCCAGCAGGTTTTCTGGGGTGGCGGCGGCGGTGCCGGCTTTTGAGTTGGTAGCTGGACTCGCGGCCGCTCCTGAGGGCGATCTTACCGATGCTGGGTTTTGTTGAGTTTGCTCTGCCTGACTGGTGGCTGGGAACAAGTTAAAGTTGAGGTGCAGCCAGATGCTGACCCCACAGGCTAATGCGGCCAACCCTAGCAGTTTCCAAATCAGCCCTTTTTTCTTGGACTGACTCGGCCGTGCTTCTAGGTATGGGTGGTCTCGCACTGCTTCTGGAATTTCGTCGGCGACAAGCTCCGAGGCTTGCGGGGGTTTTCTTGACAGACTAGCGTTATCCAAGCCAGCTCCACTCCTGCACTTCAATAAGGCTCAACGTTAAAAATTGTAAACCGATATGGGCGATCGAACAGCTACAATTGCCGCTGAGAATATATCATCTCTTTCTGAGGAAGCCCCGTCCCATCCGCCAACTCTGGCATCTTTTGCGATCGCGATCGTCGCACAGTAGATCGTCCATGCGAGGTCGCACTGGTTGGCGCTGGTGGCGCTGGTTTATTTTAAGTGTAATTTGTTACTGTTGGACCAAATCCCACAATTGTGCGATCGACACATCAAAGGTCGGCGCCAATTTTAGCAGAGCACCGATGTCAGCCATTGCGATACCGGGCGATCGGGCACAACTTTTAACTGTATTGTAGGAGACCCCGGAGCGATCGGCTACTTCCTTTAGCGATCGGGCTTCGAGCGCCGTTAAGGTCTAATTAGTAGCTTAAAGCTCGATCTCCCAAAATCAAACATTACCAACTTCCGCCAACTCAGCACCACCAACAGAATCTTCCTCTTCCCCTTTATCCCCTTCATCAACCGCAACTTTTAACTTCAATCCCAGATTTTTCAGCCAACTTGCCAAAGCATAAATTGTCGCACTTCCTTCTCCCGACAACAAAACATCTAATTTTTCCAGATGCAATGAGGCATCCTCCGCAGACATATTTGGTTCCCCAAGAGCCTCAAATACATTGCTAAGTGCGAGTTCCAGCAAACCAGGTTCAGGCTTTTCATCTTCCAAATGCGCTGTTAGATAAGCCGCAGCGTGCATTTTATCCTTGAGGGCTTCAATCAGATAATCCTGATAACTATCGCTTGTTGGCATTTTGGCGTTCTCCATATTCTTTCCAATACTCATACGCTTTGCGGATATCTTGTTCTTGAGTGCTTTTATCTCCACCGCAAAGGAGAAGCACTATTGTTGACCCAACTTGCCCGAAGTACACGCGATACCCAGGCCCCAAGTCAATTTTCAATTCACAGACTCCTTCCCCAACAGACTTGCTGTTTCCTAAATTCCCCAAGCGAACTCTGTCAAGCCTTTGCTCAATTTTAACTACCGCATTCAAATCCCGCAGGGAACTAAGCCACTCTGCAAAAGGATTTTTACCGTCTGGGGTAATATAACGCCTAATTTCCCTCGGTTGTACTTCCATAAAGCCGATCGTAGCTGCTAGCTGATTGTACGGGCGATCGCCCCTTCTCAAACATTACCAACTTCCGCCAACTCAGCACCACCAACAGAATCTTCCTCTTCCCCTTTATCCCCTTCATCAACCGCAACAGTTAACTTCAATCCCAGAGCATTCAGCCAACTTGCCAAAGCATAAATTGTCGCACTTCCTTCTCCCGACAACAAAACATCTAATTTTTCCAAATGCAATGAGGCATCTTCAGCAGACATATTTGGTTCGCCCAGAGCCTCAAATACATCTCGAAGTGCTTTTCGCATGATTCCTAATTCCAAATCTCCTTCTTCCTCCTCAAAAATCTCTGTGAGATAGCCAGCAGAATATGCCGGATCTTTGAGATTTGAAATTTTATAGGGGTGATAAGGTAAGCTCTTAGGCATTGTCATTGTCTTAACTCCTGTAATCTGTCCAGTATGTTTTAGCCTTGCGGATATCTTGCTCTTGAGTGCTTTTATCCCCGCCTATCAACAAAAGTACAATTGTTTCTTCTACTTGTCCAAAATAGACCCGATAGCCGGGGCCGTAATTTATCCTCAACTCATAGACACCTTCTCCGACTGCCCGATAATCTCCTAAATTTCCAGTCCCAACTCGATCGAGTCGCCGGTCAATCTTAAATTTTGCCTTGAGATCCCGCAGGGAGTCTAACCACTCCGAGAACGGAACTTTGCCGTCTGACGTGCTGTAACGCTGAATATCTCTGGGTTGTACTTCCATAAAGCCGATCGTACTTGCACCCTCATCTTAATACCGGCGATCGCCCCGTATCCAACCTTCTTCACCTGGGCCAACTCAAGATCGCCGATCGAAAGGAACTCTGCCGTCAGGGGTAGTGTAACGTTACATTTCTCTCGGTTGCGCTTCCATAATCTTGATTTTAGCGACGATCGCACTCCAATCTGGCAGCCGCCCGATCGCCCCTTGACTCGATGCGCTACAATTATTAAGAAATCTTTAGTTAGATCCGTTTAACGTTCCAGACGCATTATGAGTCTTCCCATTCGCAACGTCGCCATCATTGCTCACGTCGATCACGGCAAAACCACCCTTGTGGACGCTCTCCTCAGACAGTCCGGGATCTTCCGCGAAGGGGAAGAAATCCCAGATTGCGTCATGGACTCCAACGACATCGAGCGCGAGCGCGGCATTACCATCCTTTCCAAAAACACCGCCGTCAGGTACGGAGAAACCCTGATCAACATCGTCGATACCCCCGGACACGCGGACTTTGGCGGCGAAGTCGAACGAGTTCTCGGGATGGTTGACGGCTGTCTGCTGATCGTAGACGCCAACGAAGGCCCGATGCCGCAAACCCGGTTCGTGCTCAAAAAAGCCCTAGAAAAAGGACTGCGCCCCATCGTCTTTGTGAATAAGATCGATCGCGAGCGAGCCGACCCCCACAAAGCCGTCGATAAAGTTTTGGATCTGTTCCTCGAGCTAGGTGCGGACGACGATCAGTGCGAATTTCCCTATCTCTTCGGTTCCGGCTTAAGCGGTTACGCCAAAAAACACCTCGAAGACGAAGGGGTAGATATGAAGCCCCTCTTTGAAGAAATCCTAGACCACGTACCGCCCCCCGTAGGCGACCCCAACAAACCGCTGCAACTGCAAGTAACCACCTTAGATTACTCAGAATACGTTGGTCGCATCGTCATCGGCCGCATCCACAACGGCACGATTAGAATCGGTCAACAAGCAGTCTTAATCACAGAAAGCGGCGCGCTTGTCAAATCAAAAATTACCAAATTGATGGGCTTTGAAGGCCTGAAGCGGATTGATATCCCAGAATCTTCTGCTGGTAATCTTGTCGCCGTTGCTGGTTTTGCTGATGCGTATATTGGCGAGACAATTACCTGCCCCAACGACCCGCAAGCGCTGCCTTTAATCAAAGTAGACGAACCAACTTTGCAGATGACTTTCTCTGTGAACGATTCGCCGTTCTGCGGTCAAGAAGGAAGTTTGGTAACATCGCGACAAATTCGCGATCGGCTAATGCGAGAACTCCAAACCAACGTCGCCTTGCGCGTCGAAGAAACCGAATCTCCCGACAAATTCCTCGTATCCGGCCGTGGCGAACTCCACCTCGGAATCCTGATCGAAAATATGCGTCGCGAAGGATACGAATTTCAAGTATCCCAGCCCCAAGTAATCTTCCGCGAAGTCGGCGGTCGTCCCTGCGAACCCTTTGAATGTTTGGTATTAGACGTACCGGAAGAAGCAGTCGGTGGCTGCATCGAACGCCTCGGTCAGCGGAAAGCAGAAATGCAAGATATGCACGTCAGCAGCACCGGCCGCACACAAGTAGAATTTTCAGTTCCCGCCCGCGGCTTGATCGGGTTCCGAGGCGAGTTTATGCGCTTGACTCGCGGCGCTGGAATTATGAACCACAGCTTCCTCGATTATCGCCCCCTGGGCGGAGAAATTGTCGCCCGTCGCAACGGAGTATTGATTTCCTTTGAAGAAGGAATTGCGACCCAGTATTCACTGAAAAATGCTGAAGACCGCGGCGTATTTTTCATTACCCCCGGAACCAAGGTTTACAGAGGGATGATTATCGGAGAAAACAACCGAGATGAAGACATGGAGCTGAATATTTGCAAGTCGAAGCAGTTGACAAACCACCGCGCATCTGGCGGTGAAGAATTGGCGCAATTGCAAGCGCCGATAGACATGAGTTTGGAGCGCGCTTTGGAGTACATCGGTCAGGATGAATTGGTGGAAGTAACACCGAAATCAATTCGCTTGCGGAAGGTTTCTAAGAAGTTGGTCAAACGCTAAAACAACTTGAGGGCTGGCAATTTTGCCAGCCCTTAGTGTCAACTTCAAACTGTATTTAAAGGCAATATTAATAATGGTAAATAACCGAGTAATTATGATAACCCTCTAAATTTGATAAGCAATTAAGCAGATGGCACCATGAAAACCACCGTTGAACTTAACTAAGAATTGGTTAAAGAAGCCTTTGGCTTAACCAATTTCAAGACATAAAAATAAATAATTGGCTTTGCTTTGCAAGTACAAAGTCTTGTGGGAGAACGGATGTATTTCTAATCGACCCTTAAATTGCTTATTATCCTAACGTTTATCAATAAAAATTATGCTGAAGAGAATTTATGTAAATAATTTTAGATGCCTGGTCAATTTTGAATTGACAGTAGATAGCTTAAATCTCTTTCTGGGTTCAAATGGATCGGGCAAAACTACCGTTTTCGAGGTTTTAAGAAAACTACAGAAATTTATTTTAGGCGATCAAGCTTTCCAGCGAGAGTATAGGGTATCAGATTTGTTTGCAAGCAAGGATTTAACAAGATGGCAAAAATCAAACATTCAAAAATTTGAATTAGATATTGAAGGAAATGGTGGCATTTATAAATATACCCTAGAGATCGAACATCAAAGAGACTATGCACCTCCTAGAATGCGACTAGAAAGCTTAACTTTTGACGGACAACCTCTGTTTAATTTCTGGGTTGATCCAGAGGATATAGGTATAACTGCAGGCCAAGCTAGGTTGTATAATGACGATCCCGATCGCGAAGGTGCTTTCTTGCCGTTCTTTGATTGGTCGCGTTCTGGCATTGGTTTGATTTACGAGAGGCCTGACAATCTAAAGCTTACATGGTTCAAAAAACGGATTTCTAACTTTTTTATTGTACAGATCAATCCTTATATAATGGAATCAGAAAGCCTTAAGGAGGAAAGTTCACCTAACTGGGATATGTCAAATTATGCAGCTTGGTACAGCTATTTATCTCAAGAATCTCAAGGTAAAATATTTAAGTTAACGCTGGAATTACAAAAGATTATTCAAGGATTTGATTCATTTCAAAATCATAAATCCGGTGATGTTAGGATTTTGTCAGCATCTTTTACCCGTCCCAGCAAAGCTGCTTATAGGCTTAATGAATTATCACACGGTCAAAAAGCTTTAATTGCTCTATACACCTTAATATATTGTTCTCCTGATGATAATTTTACTTTGTGTATTGATGAACCAGAAAATTTCCTGGCTTTACCGGAAATAAAACCTTGGTGGGGTAGGGTGATGGACTATTGTCTGGAAAATCAAGCACAAGCAATGTTAATTTCTCATCACCCCTCATTAATTAATTACTTAGCAAGCAATTCAGGTTATTGGTTTGAACGAGAAGATAATCAAGCTGTCCGCGTGCGGCGAATTACTGATACTGAAGAAGAAGGTTTATCAGTTGCTAAGCTTATAGAACTTGGATGGATTTATGACGAGTAGAGATGATTTACCAGAAGTAACTATTCTCTGTGAAGATATTGACCAAGAGCGATTTATCAGAGAATATCTGATCTGCCGGGGCTTGGAAGATCGCAAAATTAAAGACTTTGGCAATCCTAAAGGGAGAGAAATTAAGAATAACAATGCTTCGATAGTCAAGTATTATCCAGATATTATTAAAAGTTATAGAAAACGTAAGTACAGAAATATTGCTGTAGTGGTAATGATTGATGCTGATGAAGATAGCTTGGACGATCGAATGCGTTCTTTAAATATAGCATTAGACGAAACAGCAGGTAATTTAAACAGAGATCCGCGACTGCGTGACGAGAAAGTTGCTATTTTTGTGCCCGCCCGAAATATTGAAACGTGGTTTTATTACATCAATAACAATATGGAAGGACAAGAATGTAATGAAAATACTGATTATAAAGATAAAAAAATGAGTGCAGAAGAGAGGATTGAACTAGCTAAAAAAGCGGCAAAAAAATTGGCTACAGAAATATGTCCTCAGGGAGTCGATCGCATTACTTTGCCTTCTCTCCGTTATGCGTGTACGGAGTTGCAACGGTTACAGTTTTAAAAAATGAGTTAGTTGATGTGACATAATGTTCTGTTAGATCCCCGATTTCTTAAAGCCATCGAAGAGCTGGGTTTTCTGTTTTCTTAAGTTGTTCTACTTAGTTAATGATATATAGCAATTCTAAATGAGTCGTAAATTTTTTACCCCACCCCAGCCCTCCCCTTACCAAGGGGAGGGAGTAAGAAATTCACAAATGATTTAGGATTGCTATATCATTTTTATATATCAATTGGCACATCGTGACCCTAGTGGGCGATCGCAGGCTGAACAAAGTCACACAATATGTTTTAATTTATATTTGAGCAAAACCTAAACAAAAGCAGCCATGAGTCCTAAATCAATAGCCGTAATCAACTTCAAAGGCGGTGTCGGAAAGACCACCGTCACTTGGAGTCTGGGAAATATTATATCCCAAGGAACCGACTTAGAAGTCTTGATGTTAGACTTAGATCCGCAAATGTCCCTCACAGAGGCGATCGGACTTAACGAAAATACGGGTCATTTAGATGACAAGTTTGGTAAGTGGTACGAACAATCTCTTAAGCACAGACTTACAATTTACGACGCTTTAGAAGTATTTAAAAAAGCCGGACATAATTTTAAATTTCCCGTTGGTTTCGACACCATTTATCAGATTGACGAACAGTTGCATTTTGTCCCTTCAGTTGAAGAATTGTATTGGTTGGATATCGATGGATTTGAGGGAAAAAGTGTTAAAGACTTCATCCGCAGATTTATTGGGAAAATCGCTAACTCTGCCAATCTCCCCAAATACGACTTAATGCTTTTTGACTGTTCACCTTCCTTCAGTCTCCTCACCTACAGCGTACTCTCTTGTTGCGACTTAATATTGATTCCCGTCAATCCCGATTATTTTGGTTCTAGGGGATTGAGTTTAGTTTTAAACTCGCTCCAGAAACGGATTGAGCCTTATCCGTTTCCCAAGATTGCAGTGTTTATGAATAAAGCTAAAATCTATGGAGGATTGCTGACAAATGAAGTTCAGTTTTACATGAGAGAAGTAAAGAGACTTTGTGCAGAGATATCAAAAGACAATAACATAGAAGTTAGATTTTTAGAATCGACGATTCGGGAAAGCGTCGGGCTAAAACGGGCGATTAATGAGGGAGAACTGCCGCGAGAATTAGTTAGAGAATTTGAAAAACTATGGCGCGAGTGTGAGGAGTATCTGAAATGAGTAAAAAAGAAATTTTTGCTGATTCCGAACAAGAAAGCGGGGGGTTAGTTGAGCAAATTGGCGAACTTAAGGAAATCTTGCGGGAGGTTTCTAGAAAATTAACCCGGCTTGAAACTCAAGTCAAGCGGGGAGTGCTTTCTGCTGGGTCAAAAACTTCGGATATTCCCATGGGTGCTGATGTAAATAAACCTGTTAATTTATCGGCTGCCAATGTTCTAGAAGTTTATGAAGAACTGCGTTTACAAGCTAAGAATGGTAATGAAGAAGAGGTGAGGAAACAATTGTTGGCAATGAGTGCAACTGACTTGAACTTGATGTGTTGCGAGTTAGGGATGCCGCCCAGCAGCAAGAATCCCTCCCGAAAAAAAATGTTCGAGCTAATTATTGGCAGAATTAAACAGAGTTTGAGGCTGTCGAGACATATCGACAGACAAACACTTTAAAAATTAGCAAATGCATCGATAAAATGCGTTTAACTTGGATTTCCCCCTGGGATATGGAACAGGCAAGATGCCCGTTCCACAAAAGCCTGTTCCACAAGAGTTTAAGTGGAGTGTGGGGTGGGCCGAAGATCCCGCCCCTGAAAAGCTTGTTGCAAATTATGCAACTTTTCAGCTTCAATAAATTATGGCGGATCGGGGCGATCGCCCTATTATCACTAACACTCTTAATCAGCTTGTTTTTGAACCTTCAGGGCCCCGGAACACCCCCAACCCAAAAACCAAGGATACTAGCGTTTACCGCCCTCCAGATGCGTGGTAGCAAGGCGAGAAACAATTTATTTGCGGTCAATGCTAGCAGTGCCGCCCACCCCGAACTTTCACCAAACATAGATGTTAGCCCTACCCTAGTTTGGTCGCCCAACGGCCAGCGGCTGGCTTTCGTTAGCGGAGATACCGACATTTATACAGTCAATACAAGTGGTTTAATGTGCTATTTATAGCGGTAAGGTGCGCACTGCAAACCTACATATAGAGGTTATGCGTAAGTCCTGATATAGAGGTTCTGCGTCCAAGACTCTCAATCAGTAAAGTGCGCAGTGCAAATCTTCAATATAGAGGTTCTGCGCCCGAGACTGTCAAATTGGGGCAGATGCAATAATTTTTTTCTCCTTTAATTGCTGGTGAACTTGCAAATCATTTGACTCAAGTTCCTGGTGTTTTTCATCCTGCACCTGTTTGTCAATTGTGGGCAACTTTAAAATCGCCCCAGCTAAAACCCAATAATACACGGACACTGGATCTACATCCAGCGGATAGTATTGAGTATTGAGCGTAATAAATCCAACGAACACCCAAAAACTAGCTCCGTAACTCCGCAAACTTTTGTCTTTCACAGAACGGTAAGCTCTAAAAGTTAGAAAAGCCAAGTGTAAAAGCATGATTTGAAAAGCAATCATTCCCGGATAACCGAGTTCGTAGATCAACTTAGGTTGGAAAGTTTCAATTAGCTGCGTGGTACCAAATATCCGCGTTGAATTAGTCGCTCGTCCCACACCTCTACCGAGAGGTCTGTCAATGATAAAATTGTTGCTCTGCTCGAACTGATTAAAGAGAAACTGCTGGGGTGGTGCAGCATTCCAGCGGCTAACAACACTCTCCCAGCGCTGCTCGATAATTCCCGGGTTAATTGCTGCACCGACAAACAGCAGAATCGCCAGTCCTGCAGCGATGGGAATAAATCGTTTTAAATTAACTAATTGACCGGTGAGAACTAGCAGGATGGCCGTAGCAACGGGAACCATAACTAAAGCAGCTCTTTGACCGGAAATAACTGCATTGGCAAATACTAATGCCATGCCAAATAAACCGATCACTCGCCACCAGAATGAAGGGTCGCAAAAGGCAGAGGCAAAGGTTACAAAAGCATTAGAAATTAAAAACCACGCCCACTGCCAAGGCGCTACAAAAGTTCCCGGCAAGCGGATAAACTTGACTTCTGGACTGAACACCAAAGAACCGCCGACCAAACATCTAGCTTGCAGCGTTGCTTTATATAATTCTTCTCCGATCATTCCTCGGGTGCCCGCACACTTTCCACTTTGCAGCAACAGGTACTGAATCAAACCGAGAAGGCAGCAAACGATCGCCAAAACGACGTGCATTCGACTAAAAAATACTAAATCCTTCTTAGTGCGGAGCAGATAATAGGTACAAGCGATCAGCGGTATGTAACCTATCAATACTTTTAAGCCGAGAATTCCTTGCAGAATTGGTTTGTCGCCGTTCATAGGGTTGAGCTGCATCTCCCCGTTGACAAAAATTAAAGTCAGCATTGCCATCATCAACAGGATGCTGAAGGTAGAAAGCATTTGTTTGGGAATGAACAGGGGCAACTGTTTCTTTTTGCAGCTTTGGATTAGGGCGATGAGAGCTGGTATGTAGAAAGCATCTTTGGCTACTTGAAATGCAGCATTCCCGCCGCCAATTGCGTAAGTAATTGTACCGCTAAAAGGCAGGTAAATTAGAAAAGCCCACAAAGCTTGACGGGGGTATTTGTAGGAAAGCAGCAAGATGGCTCCGGCAGCCCCTCCTGCAACAGCAATCTTAGGGCTGGCTACGAACAACAGGGGGATGCTGAGAGCAACGCTGACTAAGCAGCTTATGCCGATCGCCTGCCGCAATTCATTGCGCTTTTGTGAAGTTTTGCGTTTTTGTGCTGCTACTTCTTTTTTGCTTAGCGCTGTTGTTTTTTGGCTGTGCTTGTGTTTTGATTTCTTGGCTTTGCGCTTGGTTTTCAACATATATAGCCTTTCGAGCTCTCATATGAGGTACTCATGGGCATAGGCCTCCGTGGGCATAGGGCATAAGCCTCCGTGGGCATAGGGCATACCTCACCACGCGATCGAACCGCTATAGCAGAAGGAAGTTCGGCAACGGATTCGCTTTCTGAGGATGTAATAAATGTAACGGATGTAACGGAGGTCAGTCAGAAGGTTTTAGTGATATGGGAGAGAAGGAAGAAGCAATCGACCGCTTATGTTTCAGCAATTAAGAACCTCCTCACCGTCAGGGCGGTTGCGATAACTTTTAGAAGGTACTTATGTATGAGGATGAAGGCACTTTGATGTCGAAGGCACTTATGTAGAAGGTAGAAGGCAGAATGAATAGAAGAAAAAATATTTCTGTAGATGTGATTACTTATTCTTAAAGTCGAGAGCGACCAAAAATGTCGGTCGAGATTATGGGTGTGACGCGGGCACAACTTATACCATTTTAGATTTTAGATTAAAGAATTGAAGAATGGGGAATGACCAATGAAGCTGGTGGTTTAGATCGCGGGCCTACAGTTGCATTGTGTTTGGGAACTGGGACTACCTTCGTCACCTGGTAGAATATAACTGCTGCATCTATAATGTACAAACCTCAAAAAAATAATTTTAATCGAGCGGTGAACGTGAAAATGAAATTAAAAAAATTTGTATCGATCGGCATTGCCCTACTTTTAGGAGCAAGCGCGAGCATATTATCTAGCAGCAGTACAGCATTAGGGGCCCAAAAAATTGTCCTCACATTTGGCCCGATCAGACAAGCCATCAATATCAGCGACTTAGAAGACTTTGCTAAAGACGGCACGACGACGCCAACCCTCCAACAAATTATCCGGTTCTCCAAAATGGACGCGCAAATACTGCGGGGGTTGATGGGTTTAGAAATCGGTTTAAAGCCGGCTAATCTGGCCAGGGTAGTGTACAGCACCCCGGGAGAAAAAATCACTGACGAAATCGGTCAAGCAATTCGGACTCAGCGCCGCACAGAAAGCGGCAAAGCGCTGCGGGCGGCGGTGATCCTGGCAGCCGGGGACGACGGTAAGGTATCGCTGCTGGAAATCCTGAAAAAGTATCCTCTGGCCGAGGTTTACGTAGATGTTGCTAGTATTAGTGGCACTGTTGGGAAACTTCAAAGTTTAGCCGGAACTCTGCAAAGCCTGCTTCAAGATGTGATGCGATCGACAACTGGCACAACTGAAACAACTCGCCCCGAAAGTCCGATCGAACCTCCGCGCAGCGTTGGGCCAACAACTGCGCCTCCAGCGCGCCGCCGGGCCGAACCCGCACCCTTGCCAGCACCAGCACCGCAGCCTGAGGGGCCGGTCAGAGGGCTGTGGTAAGGATATCGTAAATGTGTCGGGCGGGCGGGTTTAGCCTGCTGTTGTGGGATTCTGCAGACAATTTTGTGACAAAACCCGCCCCCGCCCTACCCCTATCCCAACCCCGAAGAGGGTTAGGACTATTGTGAAAACTCCCAAAGCAATCAATTTTTCTTTAGCAATTTTTTGAGCAACTTAGGAACCTCCGAAGGTCGAGCCGCCACAGGTATGTCCGCCTCTTCAAAGGCAGCCATTTTGTTTGGGGTCGTAACTCCAAAGGCTTTCTGGGCAGCAGCCCGAGAACTGATCAGGATGCCGGCATGGCCCAAAGACGGCCCCTTGGGAGCGTAGCGGCCGGCCAGATAAGCAACTACGGGTTTGTCTATCGCCTCGGCGATGTAAGAAGCAGCAGCTTGTTCGCTCCACCCGCCAACTTCACCCACCAAAACCATCGCTTCGGTACTGTCGTCTTCGTCCAAAATTTGCAGCCACTGCATAAAAGAAGAACCGACAATGGCGTCGCAGCCAATACAAACCGCCATCGACTGTCCCAACCCCGCCTCAGTCAGTTCTAGGGCAACTTCGTAAGTCAAAGTGCTGCTGCGGCTGATCACCCCCACCGGGCCGGGAGTGTAGAATTCCTTGGGGTGAGTTCCCAGCAGCAATTTGTCGGGCACAATAATCCCCGGACTGTTGGGCCCGATTACCAAAGTTTCGGTGGCCTCTGCTTTTCTGACTAAGCGCACCATATCCAGAGGAGGTACTCCCCCAGTGACGATCGCGATTTGCCGAATTCCTCCGGCGATGGCTTCTAGAGCCGCATCCAGCACCGAGTAAGCGTCTACAAAAATTACCGCAGTGTCAACGTGACCCACTGCCGCCACTGCTTGTTCTACCAAATCAAAAACCGGAATTCCCTCCACTTCCAGCCCCCCCCGACCGGGACTGACACCGGCGACTACATTCGTGCCGTATGCTTTCATCATCAGGGCGGAGCGGGTTGACGCGGGAGATTCTGTAATGCCCTGTACTAGGACTTTGCTTTCAGGAGTTAAATTCATTTTTTCCCACTTGACACTCGATCTTTAAAAAGCAGAAGGCCTTCGTCTGTGCATAACTCTTGTCTTTTGCCTCACGACTGCAGCGGACGCTACTTGGCGGAGGATACAGAGGTGGCCGCAGCCTCATCCAAAGTGCTTGCTAGCTGCACCGGCCACTGTCCCAAACGCTTTTTAACAGCATCAGCATCGATCTCTACCAGGCGCAGCACAACTTGGATGTGGCGGTTAGCGCGAGCTTTCCGTTCCAAATACCCCGCTACTGCGGCAATGATTTCCTCGCTCTTGGAGGCGCTGCCCAAAATATTTACAAGTATCACCTTAACGTTTTTATCCTGAGCCACTAACTCCAGACCCAACTCCGCGCAATCGCGCAGCGCATTTGCTGCATCGTAGCGGTCTAGGGAACCCATATTCACAAAATTAGCTGGTTTTCCTCCTTGGTGGGTTACAGCATCCAGAGTTGCCATTGTTAGGCCCACTCCGTTGCACAAAATCCCGATATTCCCGTCTAGTCCGATTAATTGCAGGGATTCGGAATTCGAGATTGGGGATTGAGATTTGGGGTCAAACTCTGGCTGTGGCGAGTGCTGCAGCTTCGAGTTGGAATTAAGGCGATCGCCTGGGGCCTGGGGACTTCTCCTTTCCCGTGCCAACCCGCCCAAGAGCCTCTTCTCCGAGAGTGCTGCCAAATCTGGATGCCGCCCCAAGGCATCGTCGTTGGCGGTGACTTTACCGTCTAAAGCCATTACCTCTCCCCTTGGACTGATGCCGAGAGGATTGATTTCTACTAAATCTAAATCTTTTTCGACAAACAGCCGGTACATTTTCTCGACAATGGTGCTCACGGATTGAATCAAGTCTCCCTGCAATCCCATTTTCAGCGTGAGACGCCTCGCGTAGAATGGCGAAAATTCCTGGTCTACGGCAACTTGCTGCATTTGCTCGATCGACCCTTCGACATCCATACCTCCTTGTCTCGATCCCAGAAGCACCGGGCGTCGCGCTACGGGGTCTAGGAGTACCGCTAAGTACAATTCTTGGTCGGCGTTGTACTTTGCTTCTGCCAGCAGGACTTGGGGATATTCATCCTCGATCGGCAAATTAAAAATTGTTTGGGCGGCAGCTACTGCATCGATCGTATTTTCCACAAACTTGATACCGCCCGCCCGGCCCCGTCCCCCAGCCCGCACTTGCGATTTTAGTACAACCGGGTAGGGAATTTTCAGTCCTTTGAGGTCGGCGAGATTGTCAATCCGCTGCGACGGCAAAATCGGAATTGCCATCTGGCGAAATAAAGATTTAGCTTGGTACTCTAACAAATCCATTATCAATTACGGGTGACGGGTAGTTGGCAACAAGCAATTCGTCCTAATTGGCAATTCATAATTAATAGATAGTAATTGGTTTTTTGTCAAGTTAAAAGTTAAAAATTCTCGCTTTTATAGCAGAAGGAAGAAGGAAGAAGGAAGAAGGAAGAAGGAAGAAGCAATAAAATCAATCGTTTCAGCCATTAACAACGTCTTAACCGCCTTGGTAACTGCTATATCTTTGAATTTTCGACTTTTGTATTGCCGATTACTTATTGGCTATTACCGCTCGCCGATTACCTATTAGCTGAGCTGTTTCAAAGTGTTTTTTTCTCGGAATTGCCAAATTTTACTCTTAGGCTCTGGCGGGGACATAGTTGGCGAGCGTTGGTGTTTTTTTTTCTCCGAAAATCTTCGGACTTTGGGCAATACTGTGCCGAGATATTTCTGCTAATTGTTTACTTGATGCTACTATCGGCGCCTTTATGGACGGTTTTGACCCATTTGAGCCGTTTGGGCCGTACTGCAATCCGAGCCGTCACAGTCCCTACCAGCAGCCAGTGGAACATATAAACAGTACCCCGCAGCGTTTGCAGCAAGGTGGTACAAACTCTTTTAACGTCAAATTTGGTCTCTTTGCGAGTGCGGCGCAAACCGACAAACATTCCCACCACTGACAAAGTAAGGGTCATAAAAGTTAGGGGACTGGCGATCGGCATCCGGCGCAGCACAATTGACATCAAAAAGTCGGGTAGCGCTACTGTGGGCAAGAAATATTGAGATACCCAAAATCCAAATAAATCCCAAGTTTTCCCAGTTCCCATGCGGTTCCGCAAAATTAGCCGCCAGTAGTCAAGATAACGCTGATAGCCACCTTCTGCCCAGCGATTGCGCTGATGCCACAGGGCGCGAGCGTTAGTGACTCCTTCTTCTGACACGGCTGGGAAAGCTAGAAATTCAATGTCCCATCGGTCTAGGTGCAGCCTCACGGTCAAATCCAGGTCGTCGGTAATCGTTTCCTCGTTCCAGCCGCCGCAGCGTTCCAAGGCGTTGCGACGCATGAATTGGCCGTTACCGCGCAATTCTCCAATGCCGCCGATCGCAATCCGCTGCTGCTGGAAAAAACTGTCGAGAGCCATTTCTGCTTCTTGGCCGCGAGTCCAAAAATTTACCGAAGCATTGGCGATCGCTTTTCTGACTTGCACAGCGCCTACCTTTTCTCCATCGAACACTGGCAGCACCCGGCGCAGCAAATCCGGCGTTACCGTCGCGTCGGCGTCAAATATTCCCACAAATTCCCCGCGAGTCAGCGGTAACACTTGATTCAGGGCTCCCGACTTGCCGCCGCTGGCATTTGCTCCCCTGCGAAATACTTTGAGCTGGGGGTACTGTTTGGTTAGCTGTTCCAATACTAGCGGCGTGCCGTCGCTGCTGTGATCGTCGATCGCCCAAACTTCGTAGCGGTCGATCGGATAGTCTACATTGCAGATTGATTCTACGAATCGGGCAATCACCGCTTCCTCATTTTTCGCCGCCACCAGCAGCGACACGTAGGGCCAATCCTCTCGACTGTCATCGGCAAGAGGCTGCAGTGCGGGCTTGGGCGAAGCAAACAAAACTCGAAATGCTTGCATCCACAGCAGTCCCGTCAACCCCCACACTACCCACGCACCCCAAGAAATCAAGTGCAGGGCGATCGTGCCGCCCCAAATCGCCGTCAGCACGGCGGCGGCTTTTCCCCGCCGTCCCCGGTACAGATTTGGAGCAAAAGAGGGACATCCCGGCACAGACACCGCAACCGGGAGATGAGCTTTTGTTTCCGCGTCAAACACCCTGTCGCCAAGGTCTGGTATGGCAAATACTGTGCCGACCTTCGAGTTCGAGGTCAAACTCTTGAGCTCTTCTTGAGCTAAATCAGAGATGTCCAAGTTAAGCTCGCTGCGAGCGTCGTTTTCTGGCCAAGAACTCTCCTGCATAGGTTACTTGATTCAACCACCAATAGTTTTTGATTTTAGAGATAAGTATTTACTGTACCAGTTTCTGGCCTTTTGTCGAAAGCAGACGGGAGGACAATCCGTGGGCTTGCTGCTTCGGAGACTTGGGTAAACTGGCATTGCATAGATTCTTTGGCATGACTTTTGCTTGCGATCGACCTGGAATATCTGCTAGTTTTTTCAGGGGATCTCAACTATCTGTTAGTAATAATTGTCTGAAGTAGAAATATGTCTCTTCCTCAACTCAAGCCAGCCGACGACAAAGAAGTGAAAGTCTACGCCCCTTTCTGTCCAGAGCCCAGGCGCAAGTTTTTGCCGCACGCTATTGGCCTCTACAAGCTCAAAAGCTTGGAGGGGGCAAGAAAAATTGACGGTGGCGAGGACGTGCCGTTTGTCGCTAGTTGGAATATCTCGTCGCTGCCGATCGACTTAACCCGCTGTCGGGTGTTGTTTGACGGCAATGCTGAACTCAGCTACGAAGTGACTATGCAAAGCTCTGAGTTTGTCACTTGCTTAATTGAGGTACTCGTGAGTTTTCAGCGGACTCGTACCGTCGATTTTTCTAAAACGTTTTACCGCAAGCTGATGCGCATGGATGAATAACTTTCACCGCAGCCGCGCTGCCGAAATTCTGCAATTGACGATCGAGCAATTTAATCCGGGGCTCCCGGATTGATTCGCGGAGCGAGAAAAAAGCTCCGAATCCCGATCGCCAGCCCCCGGATTTATCAGTGGGGTCGCTTTCTTCAATCTAAAATCTAAAATCTAAAATCTAAAATCGATTGACGGGCGCTATAACTGGCGCACCAATAGTGTAACGCCACGGGGGCGGCGACATTACATGATTGGTGCGCCAGTCAATTGTTATCAGCGCAATCGTAACTGAGTTGTTGCATTATTCTCAAAAATCTCTTTGGGCGATCGCACTTCTTCCCACCGCTTTCGGCAAATCTACAGCAGATGGAGCGAGCGGGATACAGATTTCGCGTAGGGACTCAGGCTTGGTCTGAGTCCCTACCTGTATTTCATCCAATTGACAATTGCTGTATTTGTTGTGGAACAAGCAAGGAAAGCCTATGAAAGGACATTGGTGCTGTGCTGCAAGCGATCGCGCCGTCCGATTTCGTTAAACTTTTGCGGCTCGGTAGCTGAGAGGAAAACGCAGTATGCCCGGCTAACGAAACTCTATCATCTACAGCCCTCTATCTCCGATCGGGCTGGCATCGCAATCAGCCTTTGGGCGGCCGAAATGCCAGCCCGCGCCACCATAAAATTTATGTGTTTAGAAGCTATAATCCAGCTCCTAAATAGTTGAGAAATCGCAGTTATTCATATCCTTTGTAACGCGGATTTTCGCCCTAATAATATTAATCATTAATAATCCTATACTCTCTTCAAACTTGGCGAAAATAATGAAAATATAAACCGTGTTTTATCCCTACGCAATACCTGTATTTTACCAATCTTAAATAGCCATATATTCCTATAATTAGGCTGTTTCAGCGATAATAATATCCCCTTTACTGGTTTTTTTATTTTATACCGCTCGGTAGCAATGTCTAATTTACGCAATTAATTAAAGTTACCACAACCTTTAAATAAAAAACGGTTATTCAGGGAATTACACTCTATGAATAGTTGTCTAAACCAGCGGTAAAAAAATATATGAAAAAACCGATTAAAAAAAAGATATGTGAAAAAAATGCTAAGGAATAGGGTTGCCAACAGGTGAATAAAAGTTTCACTCAAAAAATCGAGCGGCGCAAAAGCGACAAAATCGAGTATAATAGTATTGCCAAATTGAGGATCGGTTCAGAAACACTGTAGAAAAAACAAAATTTATTGAAATAGACAGGTGTAAATTGAGGATTGAAGGCGTACCAAAATTGACTAAATATTTGCTGATCGGTTCCACAAAAGCTTACAGCGGCAAGTCTGCCATCGCCCTAGGGATGGCGCTCGGACTCCGGGGAAAAGGACTCGCCGTCGCCTACGGCAAACCTCTGGGAACCAGTTTCAGCTCAGAGGGAGCTGGAACCGAAGACGAAGATGTGCGGTTCGCGGTAGAGACGCTGAAGCTCGCAGAAAACCAGATACCGTCAACACTGCTGTATTTGGACGAAGAGACGGTTCACAAGCGTTTGCGGGGAGAAGACAAGACAGATTACCGCCAGTCTTTAGCGCAATATTTGCAAGCTAAGAGCCCAGACTTGGTGCTGTTAGAAGGCCCAGCTAATTTGGAGGAAGGCAGTCTGTTTGATTTGTCTTTGGCTCAAGTCGCTGAGGCAATAGATGCCTCTGTGCTGTTGGTAGCCCGCCCGATCGATCTGTATGTAGACGATTTGCTGTCGGCTAAGTGGCGTTTGGGTTCGCGGTTGCTGGGCGTGGTACTCAACGACGTTCCCTCGGACAAACTCGAATCGGTAACGGCGACTGTGCGGCCTTTTCTGGAGGCTGCGGGTATTCCAGTTTTGGGAATGCTGCCGAGAAGCGCTTTGCTGCGCAGTGTCAGCGTCAAAGAATTGGTGCACCAATTGAAAGCTGATGTGCTCTGCCGTAAAGACCGTTTGGACTTGATGGTGGAAACCTTGACAATTGGCGCAATGAATGTGAGTTCTGCTTTGAAGTATTTCCGCAAAGCGAGAAATATGGCGGTGGTGACGGGGGGCGATCGCACGGACATTCAGCTAGCGGCTCTGGAAAGCTCTACTCAGTGCTTAATTTTGACAGGCCACTTGCCTCCTTCTCCCCTGGTGATCGGCAGGGCAGAAGAAATGGAAATTCCAGTTTTGTCTGTTGATTTGGATACCTTAACCACGGTGGAAATTATCGACAGCACCTTTGGCAACGTGCGCCTCCACGAACCGATCAAGGTGGAATGCGTTACTCAGCTAATGGCAGAACATTTTGACCTTGAGGGTCTGATGGCATCCTTGGGCCTGGGCGATCGAGTCCATTAATTCGGCAGCCGGATCGGAAGATATTCGGCAGCCGGATCCGAGGGAAGAAGGTATTCGGCAGCGGGCATTCGGCAGAGAGAATTTTTTGTTTAAATAAAAAAAGTCCAAAATTCTTAAATTCTCAATTTTTCTTGAATTCTACCTTGAGCTCCGGCTGCCGAATGCCTTCAGACATTCTGCCTTCAGGCGAACTCAAATCTCCCCATCCTCTCGTCAAATCTCGTAAATCAGCAATTCTTAACTTCTTTTTGGCGGCAATGGCTAGTGAGTCTGCTAAAATCCACAACGTAGTTTTATTTAATTTAATAAATTCTTTGAGTCAATCAATTGAGCTACCCAGAGTAGATGATTTTTTACAAGAACTTGCGGCGATCCAGCAAACCAGCTCCAAGCGGATTGCTCTTTTGGGTTCTCGCCACGTTCCTATTACCCACCAGCAGCTAATTGAGATGCTGAGCTACGCCATAGTTCTGGGAGGCAATCAGCTCATCACTTCTGGCGCTACAGGCACCAATTCAGCCGCAATTCGGGGGGCAATGCGAGCAGATCCTAATCTGCTGACAGTGATTTTGCCGCAAAGCATGAGCCGCCAGCCCCGGGAGTCTCGCGACCAGCTCGAACAAGTGATACATTTGGTAGAAAATCCCAAAAATGACAGTTTGTCTCTCCCGGAAGCAAGCGCCATGTGCAATCAGGAGATTATTTCTCGCTGCCAGCAACTGATCTGTTTTGCTTTTCACGAAAGCCACACTTTGCTGAAAACTTGCCAGGATGCGGAGGAACAGCGCAAGGTGGTTACTCTGTTCTATTTTGATTGAAATGCGAGGCGGATGATGCTGTTGGGATTGCCTGTGTCGGTTATTCTGCTTGATGCTATTGCTGCTGCTGCTGCGCTGGTTTATGCACCGTTTTTGGTGGTTGCCATCGCCCGCTTGCAGCTAGGCTACGACCAAGCAGCCCCCCGCGCTATGTTTGAGAGGTTGCCTGCTTACGCTCAGCGGGCAACTTGGGCTCACCAAAATTCCTTTGAGACGTTTATGCTGTTTTCAGCGGCGGCTTTGATGGCTTTTGTGACGGGGGTAGATTCGGAGGTGGCGGGTTGGGCTGCGATCGCTTTTACGATCGCCCGGTTGTTGTATTCGGTTTTCTATATTCTGAATGTGCCCCTGGCGCGATCGCTCATGTTTGCGATTAGTTCTTCTTGCACTGTTTCTTTATTCTATTTCAGTTTGATGACTGTTAATAGCTAATTGTCAGTAGTTATTGGTTATTGGTAATTGGTTATTGGTTATTAGTTATTGGTTATTTGTTAATGCCGAATGCCCTGCGCGGGCCAATTACCAATTACCAATGCCCAATGCCCAATGCCCAATGCCCAATGCCCTGTTTGCCCTGTTTGGCCAATGCCCTGCGCGGGCCAATGCCCAATTCCCAATTCCCTATTACCCATTACCAATTACTAATTTTTTATGGCTGCTAGTTATTCATTTGATATTGTCAGCGATTTCGATCGGCAAGAATTAGTTAACGCTGTTGACCAAACAGTGCGGGAAATTCAAAGCCGCTACGACTTGAAAGATACCAAAACTACCGTGGAATTGGGCGCAGAATCCATTACTGTCAATACGGACAGCGAATTTACTCTCGATGCGATTCACACTGTTTTGCAAACTAAAGCCGCCAAGCGGAATTTATCTTTGAAAATTTTTGATTACGGTAAAGTTGAACCTGCTAGCGGCAGTCGGGTGCGTCAAGAAATTAAACTTAAAAAAGGGATCAGTCAGGAAATCGCGAAACAGATTACTAAATTGATTCGCGATGAATTTAAGAAGATTCAAGGTTCGATTCAAGGAGATGCAGTGCGGGTGTCTGCTAAGGATAAGGATGATTTGCAGTTGGTGATTCAACGCTTGAAGCAAGAAGAGTATCCCGTGGCTTTGCAGTTTACCAATTACAGGTAAAATTTTGAAAGCTAAGTATTGGATTCCCGGTTGTGCGATCGCCTCTTTGAGTGCGATAGAACTTGCCTTGCGCTTGCTCGGATTCGGAAATCCTGCCTTGCTGCAAACTGATGCGAATGCTGGTTATGTATTTGCACCAAATCAAGTTGTATATCGCTTTGGCAATAGACTTGAGTACAATCAATTTTCTCAGCGTTCTGAACAAATCGATTCAGCAAAGCCTGAAGGTACTCTCAGAATTTTGATGATAGGAGATTCGGTTCTCAACGGTAATAATACTACGGATCAGAAAGAAACTATTCCAGAATTGTTTGAAGCGCGTTTGTTGGGCATAAAAAAGCAAGTTGAGGTGCTGAATGCTTCTGCCGGTTCTTGGGGAATTGGCAATCAATTGGGATATATTCGCAAGTTTGGCACTTTTGAAAGCGATGCTGTGATTTTGCAAATTGGTACTCAGGATTTGCTACAACCTCCAAGCAGCATCCCGGGGGTGCGGAATCACCCGCGGATGCTGAATCGCAAACCGTTATTGGCAATTCAAGAAGTGTTTGAAAAACACGTTATGCCCCTATTGTCAAGTGTTTTTGTATCGAATTCTCCGGCGGCGGGAGTGCCGGTGTCGGAATCACAACGGTTTATGGAAAATATGCAGCGATTTGAGCAAATAGTTGCTTTGGTGCGAGCTAAGAATATTCCCTTGTTTGTGTTGTATACTTGCGATCGAGCGGATTTACTGCCCGTACCGAATCAGCCGAAGTTTAAATCCGAGTTTGTCGATCGGCTAAAAGCTTTAAAAATTCCTGTCATAGACACTCATGCAGGCTGGTCAAAATTGCCGAAAACGAGGGTAGAAAGTTATTTTCGGGATGGCGTACACCCCACAGCCCCAGCTTATGAATCAATAGCAGATTTAGTGTTTCAACAGTTGTGTATACAGAAAAAATTGGTGGCCTGTGGCGGGAAGGAATAAGCTGCTTTATAGGCGAAGGAACAAGGAAGACGTAATTCCTGGCAACTGACAACTGACAACTGATTGGTGTTAAATATCTAAACCGATGACTGCTAAATCGGGAGGATGTTCGACAACAAACTGGTAATATAACTCTTGCTTTGCTTGCGGTGGCAGAGACATTATCCATTCTAGCAGCCCCATTTCACCTGCTACTATCTTCGGATTAGTAAGAGTCAACCGCACTTTAATTTGTTCATTGCGGCTTACTGGCAATTGCTCTTGTAGTGTCAGGTTTACCTGCACCTGATGCAAGTTTGTCACATTTAAGCGATAAGCGTAACTCATGCGCCGCTGCTGGCCGATCAGTTTTTTATCTACTTGTCTTTCCACTAATTCCCGCTCTATTTTTAACCGTTCATCAATTCCTAAATTAACTTTATATTCTTGCCCGGGGGAAACATTTTCTAAATGCACAGTACCGACAAAAGTATTGTCGCGAAAGATATTTGCTTTACCGGGAAGCAGAGTTGCGCCTGTCAGCGGATTCACAACAACTGCTTGCAAATAGGCAAAACTGACTAATCGCGGAACGGCTATATATTCAGGTTGAAACGGATAATTTTCGCTGAAAACAGTGACTTTGTGCGGCGTGCCGTCGCTGGGAATGTTGGTATTTCCCCCTACTTGAAATGAGACGGTGCCGCCTTCTTTCGATACTGTTGCTGTCGCGGTTTGAGCTGCTATGGATTCGGGTGCGGCAGCAGCATCACTAAGAGCCATCATTGCAAATGCCCTCTCTGGTGCCGCTGCCCTGTCTGGTTCCGCAGTCTTTGGGCTTCGTGTTCTCATAAATTCTGGGGTTTGAGCAGATTTTGGGTGAACAGTATCGATAAACCAGGGTTCTAGTTTTGGGGGCAAAGTTCCCATTCCGGGTTTTGCTGTAGATAAAGTCAGCGCTACTCCCGTCCAATCTTCGCCTGTATTTTGATTTACTTCGGCTAGGTAATTGAGATTAATTTGGTTGTTGGTAGTGTTGACTCGCAAGTCGTAAAGGGGAATCCAACGGGCTCGCATGACTACATAGGAAACTTCTAGTTCAAAATTGCCGCTGCCGCTGGGTTCTATGGCAACAATGATGTTAAAGCTTTGCTGGGAATGGGGAGTTTGTACTTGCCCCAACTGCTGGTTCAAAGCTTTTATTTGCTTGTCTATTTCGCGCTGCTGTCTTTCGTATAGGGCGATCGCACTTACGTATTTTTTATAATTACTCCCTAAAAAGTTGACCAATTCCCCGGTTTCGTTCAAACCAATCTGCTGTTTAGCGATGCTGCTAGCAAAGGAACCGACACTTTTTTCGCTCAAATTTTCGATAAATTTGAGTTGAATTTTACGCGAGGCGATTTGAACGTCAATGGCGCGTTTTTGGGTTTCTAATTCTTGGATTTGTTGGGTTAATTCGGCAGTACGATCGCCCACTGCTTCGCTGCTAAACACTGTTTCGGTTCGCACTCCCAAAAGTCGCACTGCAACTATACCCGCACCCGTGGCCCTGACTGACTCTGTGTCGAGGGTTGCGGGGAGAGAGGCGATCGCCAATTCTCGCTCGTTTCCCGTCAAGGCCACCGTGCCGCGGCGCGTCACCAAAGCCCGATCGGTGTAAACTGTAACTTCACAAATGCGAGTATCGAGTGTTTTAATGCTATCTAAATTAGGCATTTCTGAGTCAGTCACAGCCAGTTTCTCCTATGCAATCAGCGTTTTAATCGCCCTTTTAATTACCCTGCAAGCGATCGAGCAATTTCAAAAGTAGTTTATTGCTCAATTTTCCCGATCGCCCATTCCTCTAGAAAATTCCTCAAGCGCATCTAAAGGGGAAGCAAACAAAATGCAGCGTTTGACCAAAGACAAGTCTAACTCCGGCAGTATTTCACTGCTAGCAATGCGATCGTAACCTTCCTCTGGCAGATGGTAAAGCTCTAGAGTGCCATCTTCCCAACAATTTCTAACACTCCACCGCAGTAAAATAATCCCACCCCCGGAACCTCTTCAAAGCCTGTTTGAATTGCCTTGAATTGATGCCATGTCAAACCGCGCCAAGTAAAACGTTGTTCGACTGCGGGAGAAGTGGTTGGATTGTCTACAGTTTGAAGCATGATTGTTTTATTGATGTTCAAAATGATAGCGCGGGGGTGGGCGGGTTTACGAGAGCGTTAGTTTTAGGCATTGATAGTTGGTAAAACCCGCCCCTACGGTTAATTTTAGCTCAGCGGTTCGATTCCGGCCAAGTCCAAAATTTGAGGAATCAAATCTTCTCGCTTCACAGCCATCAGGTGAACTCCTTGACAAATCTGCCGCGCTAGCTTGACTTGTTCTGCCGCAATTTTTATGCCTTCCTGCAAGGGTTCTGGAGCTTTTGCCAAACGATCGATCGTCTCTTGCGGTATGTGGACTCCCGGCACATATTTTTTAATAAATTCAGCATTTTTTGCTGATTTAAACAGAAAGATTCCTGCTAAAATTGGCTTGTTGCAGCCAGCAGCAATCTGTTGCATAAACTTATCAAAAACTTCAAAATCTGTAATTAATTGACTCTGAAAAAACTGTGCTCCCGCCTCAACTTTTTTCTCAAATCGACTTTGCAAACCAGACCAACTGGGGGATTGCGGATCGACGGCAGCACCGACAAATAAATCGGTAACTCCGTCTGTTAAAGCTTTGTCATTCCAGTCTTTGCCGCAGTTCATTTTTTGAATGGCTTGCAACAGCCGCACTGATTCAAAATCGAATACACTTTTTGCTTTAGGATGATCGCCCGCTTTGACTGGATCGCCTGTAAGTGCCAAGATATTATGAATGCCTAAAGCGTGGGCTCCCATGAGATCGGCTTGCAGGCTAATTTGATTGCGATCGCGACAAGCAACTTGACAAATGGGTTCAATTCCGTGCTGCAATAAAATCGCCGAAACTGCTAGGGGGCACATTCCCAAAACTGCCCGACTCCCGTCTGTGATATTAATTGCGTGAACTCTGTTTTTGAGGCGTTGGGCCATTTGAACTGTGTGAGTTATATCGCCGCCTTTTGGCGGGGCAACTTCGGCGGTAATTATAAATTCTCCGGGGGTGGTGCAGGCGGTGCGAAAACGGTTCATAGTTATTTCAAGGAAGAAGGCACGACACTGATTTTGACACGGATACACGGATTAATTATCGAGGGTTCCTTCTGATGTTGAAGGAAGAAATTCCTTCGACTTACTTCCCGGGGACTACGCGGGCGGCTGCGCTGTGCACGAGTCGCGAGGGGGTAAAAAGAAGGAATAAGGAAGACTACTTAGGCAGAGAATAACCGAAAGCGGTTTTAACTTTATTTAGAGTTTGGTTGGCAATAGTTTCTGCCTGTTCCTTTCCGATCCGCAGTACACCCTCTAAATATCCAGGCTCGTCCATTATTTGCTTGTATTTATCCTGAATTGGTTTGAGGGCATTAATTGTCGTCTCTGTTAGCAAGGGTTTAAATTCTCCCCAACCCATGTTTTCACACTCGGTTGCTACTTCTTCCTTAGATTTGCCGGAAAGCAGGAGATAAAGTGTCAGCAAATTTCTAGCTTCGGGGCGGTCGGGGTCGTCAAAAGTCAAACCCCGCACGGTATCTGTTTTGCAGCGCTTGATTTTTTTGGCGATGGTATCTGGCGAATCCAATAAATTAATTCGACTTTGTTCGGAAGGGTCAGATTTCGACATTTTGCGCGTGCCGTCAGTCAGACTCATCACCCTCGCACCGTCAGTCCTAATTAACGGTTCTGGAAGTTTCAATACTGGCTTTTCGGGTGTGCCGAATAGGTGATTTAATCTGATGACAATATCGCGGGTGAGTTCCAAATGCTGTTTTTGGTCTTCTCCCACTGGCACTTTGTCGGCATCGTAAAGCAAAATGTCTGCTGCCATCAACACGGGATAATTTAGCAAGCCTGCGTTGACATTTTCGCCTTGTTTAACTGCTTTTTCTTTAAACTGAATCATATCTTCGAGCCAGTTAATCGGCGTAATACAGTTGAGCAGCCATGCTAGTTCTGTGTGCGCCGAGACGTGGGATTGCACGAAAATAGTAGAATATTCTAAGTCGATGCCGCAAGCTAAATAGAGTGCGGCGATCGTGTAAGTGTCGGAGGCTAGAGTTGCTGGATTGTGCGGTGCGGTAATTGCGTGCAAATCGACTACGCAGAAGTAATTTTCGTACTGACTTTGACCTTCTACCCAATTGCGAATTGCACCGAGATAATTGCCGAGGTGAAGATTGCCGGTTGGCTGAACTCCTGAAAGAACGCGCTGTTTGCCCATGACGAAAGAATAGAATTGAACTCACATTTCTATATTGACACGTTATTTCAATTTCAGAGCCTCTTCGTTAAAATTTACAAAAAATTCGGGTAATTCGGGAATCTCTATCGCTTCGGCGCAGGGACGATTCTGCCAAATAACGGCTCTTTTTACTTGGAATACTGGTATACTGATTGGAAATTTGAGATGGGAGATTTGAGATTGGCAATTGCAGTTACCGCCTTGATGACCAAGAATTTCAAAGGTGGTACCCGCCACGTGATTTATCCGTGGAATCAATCCCAAATTGAAAATCGAAAATCCTCAAGCCCCCACATTTATCCGTGGGGTCAATCTAAAATCTAAAATCTAAAATCTAAAATCGATTGACTGGCGCGGTTTAAACCCCGTATTATCAAACAAAGTCCGCCTTCGCGGACTTAAGATAATTAATCAGAAAGACTGAGATTTCTACCCAATTTCAGCGGGTTGCAAAATCTCATTAACAGGCTTTCCTCGGTTTAATTCAACCCATTTAGACTCAACGGGTTCATAAGCGCAATAACATACCGCGATGCACAGGTTTGTGTCGCTCGAAGAGAACTGGTGGATACTCTTAACAATCCAGTTTCCATCTCGACCGTGGGTGATTCCGTTGCCGGGATCTTCGAGGTTTGCATACTCTCGCACGCGATCGCCGATTTGAGGCAATTTCCCCGAAAAGTCCCACTCTGTTGCCAAAATATCGGTCAAGCCACCGACGGGCAGTAGCTTGCGTTCTTCCCAGCCATGGGCCCAGAGTGATTCAGCTTTAAAGACTATCCAAGTTTCATTCATCGTCGGTATCTCCAAAACGACTGTCCTCAAAAGAGGTTTGTTCGCCATAAAACACGCAATTGACCTTGAGAATGCGATCGTTTGTTTGTTCCATACGCTTCAACCTCCATCTGTACTTGCGCCCCATATCCCGGCACTTCTCCGGGTCAGTAGCGCTGTGTATGTTTTCTGGTTCTGACGGTTCTGGTTCTACTAGGTTTGTGACTGTTTTAAATACTAGACACCTGTCGATCTATTTGCTAGTGCCTCCTTTTTCCGCTCGATCTTGCTGGGTGAGCGGGTTTTGGTTTGCGTGACTGTTCCGCTTTCCTTGAACTGCGGCTGTCACAATTCGCTCTACAAGATTGCTCATAGTGCGTCCTTCCTCCTTAGCCCATACCGTTAAGTCGTCTCTAATATCCTCATCCAAAACGAAATTAATTCTAGGTCGCCTGTACTTCCCCATTGGTTGCGAGTTGGTTAGTGGTTAGTTACCAGCTTATGACGTTACATTAACTTTTGGATTTGTGGATTAAGATAGTTGACAGTGGCATCTACTACAATCTACACTATACCTACGATCGCCAAATGTCAAACAAAGAACAAATATAAATTGACATACTCCCCCGGCTCTTATCACGGGGGATTCTAAGCTCAGACAGCGATTGCAGGCATAGCCTGTCTAACATCGCCTAACTTAACGGTTGATGCCAAGAAAAACCAGCAAGTTATTCTTAGCTGCATTCTCGTCTCTGTCGTTCACGTTCTGACAGGACGGACATCGCCATTCTCTCGTATTCAAATCCAACTTTTTTAGGAGGTGTCCACAATGATTGCAAGTCTTAGAGGATGGATACCACTGATCGACGAAGATCACCTGCTTATTTTTTTTCTTGGCAACCCATTCGAGAATTTGGAGAAATTCGCCGAATGCAAGGTCTGAGATTTTACGTCCCCAAAGTCGTTGCATTCCTTTTAGATTCAACGTCTCAAAGCACAGCATATCGAACTTATCAGTTAGTTCGTGAGCCAATTTCCAGAACCAATCAGAGCGACGATTCACTACATCAGGAGTGCTTGCGAACTAGATTGAGTCTTGCTCTTGGACGGTTGGCTGACCCTTTCCGTTTTTTGGAATGCTGACGATTTGCTTTCTTAATAGCGTTGAGGGACTGTTTCAGAAATTGCGGTGATTCGATTTTCGTTCCATCTGAGCAGGTGAGAAACGTTTTTAAGCCGAAATCTTGCGCCAGCGATTCTACTCGTCTCGACTTTGGTTTCAGGTTCTTCAACGCTGTCAACGACCACAACCATAAATAGCTCTCCTAATGTCGTGCGTTTAATGGTTAACGTCTTGACCGTCCCCTCTATCTCTCTGGAATTCCAATACTGATAAACGCGATTCCCAATCTTAATTCGATTGCCGCCTAA
Source organism: Microcoleus sp. C2D2 (assembly GCF_036702495.1). Taxonomy (NCBI): domain Bacteria; kingdom Bacillati; phylum Cyanobacteriota; class Cyanophyceae; order Oscillatoriales; family Microcoleaceae; genus Microcoleus; species Microcoleus sp. C2D2. The sequence continues at coordinate 51,951 of NZ_JAUBTO010000032.1, forward strand.
GAATTTGTAGCCAGCTTGCTTGAGAGTGAACGATTTGTATCTGCGAACTTTCTTGAATCCGGGCGGTCTAACTCCTTTCTGGTGATGCTTAAAAAACAGTTGGTAGGCGATCGAGATGCGTTGGCAGATATCCTGCACTGCTTGAGAGCCGACCGTTTGCCAGAACGCTTTACGCTTTCTCAGTTTGGCAATATGCGATTGAAGTTTTGCACAATTCAAATGCTTTCCCCACATCCGGTAGTACCGTTTATGGAGTGCAATGCAATGGTTGTAGATCACCCCGGCAGCATTGATACTTCGCTTGAGGTGTCTATTCCGCTTGCTTTGATATAGCTTAAAATTCAATGTTTTCATGCTATTATTGTAGATCGTCTAGATATACTTTGCCATAAAAAAGAGCGTATTTTTTAGGCTGACTGATGAAGAGTTTGAGAAGCTAGAATCTTATTGCGAATCACCCGGCAGATCGAAATCAGATGCTCTCGCGGGAGCTTATTAGAAGCCTTAAGATCAAGAAAAAGCCGTCAAGCGAAGGACGAGGCTTTAGACCCTATTTTTAGGTAAGGTGCGTCAGTCGGTAAAATCCAAATTTTTCAGACTAACCTCAAGACTGACGCACTATACAGGCTAATGCCCAATGACTGTTGACTCATTACCAATCTGTCAGCAACCTTGCTTTGCGCAAAACAAATGTCAGAACAGTTTCTTGCCCGGTAATAATATCGGCTCTGCCCTCCATTCCCGATTGAATGGAATACTGGCGGGGGACGTTGGCTTGGGGGGTTGCGAAGAATTGGCCGCTGGCGGATTTGAGTTTTGTTAAATAAGTTTGTTGGGGCTTAATTGCTACTTCGTAATAAGCTGTACGTAAATTATTAGTGGGATTTTGAGTGGCGATCGCATCTGGGGCGATTTCGCTGACGGTTCCTTTTAATGTGCCGTAATCGGGGAAAGGCAAAGCCGAAATCCTGATCTGTACGGGTTGGCCGATTTGGATGCGAGCGATGTCTTGGGATGTCACTTTGGCTTTGACTACCAGGGGTACGTCGCTGGGGACGATTTGGGCGATCGCGCTGCCGGCTTGTACGGTTTGACCAGTATTTCGTACTTCCAATCTCAGAATTGTACCATCAGCGGGCGCGCGGATCACGCTATTTTCGAGTTTTAACTCAATTTGATTTACCTCTTTTTTAGCTTGAATCAATTGTTGTTGAATGGACGATCGCTTGACGAGCAAAACCCGCCGACTTCGGCCGAGTCTTTCGGCGACATCCGGCTGCGATGTGGCGAATTTTACTAAAGCCGATTCGATTAATTCCTGTTGGGCGGAACTTTCACTTGGGATGCCTTTAAATTGGGCGCTGGCCAAAATTTGATTTTCTAAGTCCCCCAGTTGCTGGTTGATTTGCTGTGCTGCTGTTTGAGACTGATTAATTATTTCTTGTAACTGCTTTTTTTGAGCGTCCAAACGCGAAGCGTCTACAACTGCGATCGCATCTCCTTCTTTTACTGTCTGATTCTCGCTGACAGCAATGCTTTCGACGGTTCCTTCGGTGGCTGCTTCCACGACGCGCACTTCTCCTGCGGGACGGACGATCGCGTCTGCTTTGACTGTAGCGCTGTATTTGGTGACGCTAGCGAGGGCGATCGCCCCGCCAAAGGTGGCCACCATCAAAATGCCCCCCAAAGTCGTCCAGCGGCTGACAGGGGGCAAAAACTGGTCGTTATCAAAAATTTCAGCGGGTGTGGGTTCGGGAGTGAGAGACATGGCGGCAAGGGGGAGAGGGGAATAGTTTTGAGTTTTGAGTTTTGAGTTGGGGGAGAGGGACCGATCGAGCGCTTATTTCTTTTGTCACGTTTATTATCAGCTTTCCGGAAACCAAGAATATGTTTAGAAGTCTCAATCAAAATTCACAGGGTAAATGTAAAAATCCGTACAGCTTTGCCGTTACCACCCGCAAACTTCCCGAAACATCAACAGGAGTGAAGCCAGCGGGCAACACTTATGAAAATATGGCGTTTCAGCAAAGAGTTTTGGCGCTGTTACCGGGTTTTTCAATGCGTAGGTAGTAAGTAAGTAAGTACATAGGTATTAATAGGAGTTCTTCATGCCAAAAAATCAACAACCTTCACTCTTCACCGAACTAACCGATCGAGAGTCTGCTACTGTCAGCGGTGGCAGCATTAGCAGCGGTGTCAGCGGCGCTTACAGCAACAGCGAAACCCAGAACAGCAGCCGCGATGGGGCCACTATGCTGTTTTTCCTGCCGCAGCCGAGCCAGCTTTATCTCTACGATCCGAGCCGCAATCGCCCTTACAAAACCCTAGTGGTTTAGATCGCTGAGTCAGGTTGTGCGATCGGGTAAATTTTGAACATTTATCCGTAATATTCCGGAGATGGCACAGCACTACCCGAAGTAGTTGTCAGTATTTAAACGAGGTTCTAGAAATTAAATAATATTTCTAGTTTCCCTGCAATTTTATTAACTTAAACGGAGTCAAATCATGAAAGAAACACAGGACGATTCACTGTTTGCTGAACTCACCCCTGAAGAATCAGCTAGCGTCAACGGCGGTCACTATACCTATCGAAACTGTTACCGTCCGACGCGTCACGTCGTGTACCGCCGGAATTGCAACGGCTCCTTCAGAGTTGTGTACCGCTACTGGTAAAGTGTAGTGCTGTCAATTGGGCTCGATCTATTGATGTGAATTAATAAAGCACCCATAAGTTTATGGGTGCTTTGTTCTGATTGGCTACTCGGTGAGGGGTAATGTTCATTAGGCTCTACTCATTATTCATTTTGCCAAATGTTAAAGAACATTCCTTTGATCAGAAAAATTCCTTTCTTCGGACAAGTAAGCAGGTTGATGAAATATCAGGTTTCCAGCAGAGCGAAGAAGATTGCGGCGCGGCTTGTCTGGCTTCGATCGCCCAATTTTACGGACAGAATTTTACAATTAGCTGCTTGCGAGAATTGGTCGGTACGGGCCTGCAAGGGACGACTTTACTGGGCTTGAAACAAGTTCGTAATATTCCGGAGATGGCACAGCACTACCCGAAGTAGTTGTCAGTATTTAAACGAGGTTCTAGAAATTAAATAATATTTCTAGTTTCCCTGCAATTTTATTAACTTAAACGGAGTCAAATCATGAAAGAAACACAGGACGATTCACTGTTTGCTGAACTCACCCCTGAAGAATCAGCTAGCGTCAACGGCGGTCACTATACCTATCGAAACTGTTACCGTCCGACGCGTCACGTCGTGTACCGCCGGAATTGCGACGGCTCCTTTAGAGTAGTCTACCGCTACTGGTAAAGTGTAGTGCTGTCAATTGGGCTCGATCTGTTGATGTGAATTAATAAAGCACCCATAAGTTTATGGGTGCTTTGTTCTGATTGGCTGCTCGGTGAGAGGTAATGTTCATTAGGCTCTACTCATTATTCATTTTGCCAAATGTTAAAGAACATTCCTTTTATCCGAGAAATGCCTTTCTTCGGACAAGTAAACAGGTTGAGGAAATATCAGGTTGTGCTCCAGCAGAGCGAAGAAGATTGCGGCGCGGCTTGTCTGGCTTCGATTGCCAAATTTTACGGACAGAATTTTACAATTAGCCGTTTGCGAGAATTTGTCGGTACTGGCCAGCAAGGGACGACTTTACTGGGCTTGAAACAAGGCGGTGAGGCGATCGGCTTTAATGCTCGCTCCGTGCGAGCCGCGGCTGCTATTTTAGACCAAATTGAGGAAGCGCCTTTACCGGCCATTATTCACTGGAACGGCTATCACTGGGTTGTTTTGTACGGAAAGCAGGGCAACAAATATGCGATCGGCGATCCAGCCGTCGGTATGCGCTATGTTTCTAAAGCAGAATTAGCAGCAGCTTGGACAGATTGGCTGTGCTTGCTAGTAGAACCCGATGCGGAGCGGTTTTTTGCGGCAGCCGAGGGTCAACCGCCCGCCAATTCCTTAGAAAAATGGATGCGCCGGATTGGGATTTACCGCCAGATTTTAATAGAAGCATTTTTGCTGAATGTGGTGTTGGGTTTGCTGTCGATTGCTTCGCCTTTTCTAGTTCAACTGCTCACCGACGACATCCTGGTGCGGGGCGACACACAACTCCTGGCAAGTGTGGCGATCGCAGTTATAGTTACGAACCTTTTTAGCAGCAGTTTAGGATTAGTACAGTCAAACTTAATTGCTCAGTTTTCCCAGCGTTTAGAGTTGGGATTAGTCATGGAATTCGCGCGCAAATTCCTGCGACTGCCTTTGAGTTTTTACGAAACCAGACGCAGCGGCGAAATTATCAGTAGATTACAAGATATCCAAGAAATCAATAAATTAGTTTCTCAAGTCGCTATCAGCTTGCCCAGTCAATTTTTTATAGCTGTAGTTTCTTTTGTTTTTATGCTCTTCTACAGCAAGGAACTGACGCTGGCAGCTACAGTTATAGCTCTGTTAATGACAGCCTCTACAGTGGTCTTTCTGCCCGCATTGCAGCACAAAACGCGCAGTTTATTGGTGCTGGAAGCAGAAACTCAAGGCGTTTTAGTAGAAACTTTTAAAGGCGCGCTGACTGTCAAAAGTACCAGCAGCGGCCAGCAACTTTGGGAAGAATTTCAAAGCCGCTTCGGCCGCTTAGCAAAGCTGACTTTCCGCACTACGCAAATTGGCATTCTCAACAATATATTTTCCGGTTTTATTGCCTCTGCCGGCAGCATTACTCTGCTGTGGTTGGGCAGCGGTTTGGTGATTGACAAAGTATTGAGTATCGGTCAGTTGCTAGCGTTTATTAGCATGAATCAAAACGTTACTACTTGGGTGACTTCCTTAGTCGGATTTACTGATGAAATGACTCGCGTCCAGACAGCTACTCAACGCCTGTCGGAAGTCATCGACGCTGCACCGGAAACTAAAAACGATACGAATAAACCTTTTGTAACCATTCAGAATCAGGACAATATTACTTGTAACGCAGTGAATTTTCATTATCCGGGCAGACTGGATTTGCTGGAAAATTTTTCTGTCACGTTTCCCGGCGGTCAAGCAATTGCTTTAATCGGCTATTCCGGCTGCGGAAAAAGTACCCTAGCAAAAGTAATTGCTGGTCTGTATCCGCTGCAATCGGGTAATATTAGAATTGGCGGTTACAACTTGCAGGATTTGTCTCTCGACAGTCTCAGACAGCAGGTGGTTTTGGTTCCTCAAGAAGCGCATTTTTGGAGCCGATCGATTATGGATAATTTTCGGTTGGGCAGTCCAGATATCAGCTTTGAACAGATTGTGAAAGCGTGTAAAATTGCGGGCGCGGATGAATTTATTAGCCAATTGCCTGATAAATATCAAACAGTTTTAGGGGAGTTTGGAGCGAATATTTCTGGCGGACAAAGACAGAGATTGGCGATCGCCCGCGCCATTCTCAACAACCCGCCAATATTGATTTTAGACGAATCTACCGCAGGGCTTGACCCCGCAAGCGAAGCGGAAGTTTTAGAACAATTGTTGATGTACCGGCAGGGGAAAACCACGATTTTTATCAGTCACAGGCCGCGAGTGATCGATCGCGCCGATTGGATTATCATGTTAGAACGCGGCAGGTTGAAAATGCAAGGGTCGGCTGCAAAATTGCGATCGATTTCAGGAGACCATTTAGAGTTTTTGCATCCTTGAACAGATTTGTAAATTTGTACGGTGGGTTATTCAAGAACCTACCTTACAAATTTACTAAAAATTGTTTTGATAGCATTTAAGCCTGTTTTTAATATTAATCTAGCGGTTTAATCTAGCGCTCGCCTTTTATCATTCCTCGTCAATTTCAATTTCTACTGCCTCTAACTCAGCTTCCAACTGCTCAACAGTCGGCAAACTTCCCTGTAACTGATCCGGCAAAGCCTCCCGCAATTGATAAGTCGAAACGCCGATCGGTTTATTCATATCCCGCAAAGCATATTCGACAATCTTCTGTTTTTTGTTTTTACACAAAATTATCCCAATAGTCGGCATATCATCCCGGTGTTTCAGCAAATCATCTACCGCCGAAACGTAAAAACTCATCTTCCCAGAAAACTCCGGCTTAAACGCTTCCACCTTCAAATCAATTACCACAAAACACCGTAAGCGTAAATGATAAAACAATAAATCAATATAAAAATCTTCCCCTTCAACCTCCAGATGATACTGACCAAGAATTTCTTGATGGTACAAGCCCCCCGGATTTATCCGTGGAATCAATCCCAAATCGAAAATCGAAAATCCTCAAGCCCCCGCATTGATCCGTGGGGTCAATCTAAAATCTAAAATCTACAATCTAAAATCGATTGACTGCCCACAAAAGCAAACCCCACGCCCAACTCTAGCAAAAAATCGCGGATGCGATCTATTAAAGCCTTCTCTAATTCTCTCTCTTGTGCTTCCTTGCCTAAACTGATAAAATCAAAATTATAAGGATCTTTCAACAACTGCTGCGCCAGTTCAGATTGCGGGTTGGGGAGAGTGCGAGAGAAGTTAGTATCAGCTTTCCCTTGTCGCCGATACAGCCCGCTTTCTATCTGATGAACTAACACATTTCGACTCCATCCTTGCTCGATAGTTTGGCGAATGTACCACTCACGCTCAACGGGAACTTTCACAGCATCAAGAATACGAAGATTATGCCCCCAAGGAATTTGTGCAACAACCTGTTGCACAAATTGTTCATCCGGGTAAGTTTCCGCAAAACTTCTCATATATTTTAGATTGCGAGGTGAAAAACCCTTCATCTCAGGAAAAGCTTTTTGCAAGTCAGCAGCTAAATTGTCTATAATTTTGGCTCCCCATCCTCGCTGCTGTTGTCGGTTTAAAATATCCCGTCCAATTTGCCAGTAAAGCAATACTAATTCGCGGTTGACCGAAATCACAGCCCGCACTTGAGCTTGCAAAATACGTCCCTTAAGTTCCCGCAGAAAATCATAATAATCTTCTGGAATTGATAAGTTATTCGCCATAAACTAACTCCCGCATATTTTTCAGAACGATCGCCTCTTTTTCATCTCACATTTTGCACCATTCTCAAGAACAGGCAAGATGCCTGTTCCACAAAGAGTGATTTTTATTGTGGGGTGGGCATCCTGCCTGCCCGGTTTTTGTTGGCTATTTTCTACTAGATCAATGTACCCGGCAAACTAGGGCGATCGCCTCTTGATTTTCCAGCAGCAAACCGTACTCCAAACCTTCAACAACAGCCTGACAAGAAGCATCCAAAATATTAGTAGAAACCCCCACAGTTGTCCACCGCTGCTGGCGGTTGCTCGATTCCAATAAAACGCGAGTTTTAGCACAAGTACCCGCACCGGAGTCTAGAATTCGCACCTTGTAGTCTGTCAGGTAAAAATGCGCGATCGCCGGATAAAAATTCACCAAAGCTTTCCGCAAAGCCGCATCCAAAGCCGCAACCGGGCCGTTTCCTTCGGCAGCTTCCAAGATATTTGTACCGTTTACTGACAATTTGACCGTGGCCAAAGCCGTACAATCTTCGCCAATTTTATCGCAGTGGACTTGAAAACCCTTAATTTCAAACCACGGCGGGCGTTGTTCCAAGGCTTCGCGCATTAACAATTCAAAAGACGCCTCAGCACCCTCAAATTGATATCCCTGACTTTCCAAATCTTTCAATTTTTCCAGAATTTGGCGGCAAGCAGGATTTTTGCGATCGAGCTCAATGCCAAAAGCGCGAGCCTTCGCCAAAACATTGCTCAAACCCGCTTGATCCGAAATCACAATTCGCCGTGTGTTGCCGATTTTTTCCGGTTCCAAATGTTCGTAAGTCAGTGGATTTTTCTCAACCGCCGATACGTGAATTCCGCCTTTGTGAGCAAAAGCCGAAAGGCCTACAAAAGGAGCACGATCGTCGGGAGCAAGATTGACAATTTCGCTGATCGATCGACTTACTTGAGTTAATCTAACTAATTGCTCGTCTTGAATGCAATCATAACCCAACTTGAGCTGAACATTTGGAATCAAAGAACATAAATCGGCATTGCCGCAGCGTTCGCCGTAACCGTTAATAGTTCCCTGTACCATCCTCACTCCTTCCCGCACCGCAGCCAAAGCATTAGCAACCGCAACTCCCGAGTCGTTGTGAGTGTGAATTCCCAGTTGAATTTTAGACTTTCTCCCCCCCTTAATCAGGGGGAATTGGGGGGGGTGAATTTCCGATTCAGAAATATCCCAACTTTCTACTATTTCTGCCACATCGCGAACAACCTGACTGACTTCGTGAGGCAAAGTACCGCCGTTAGTATCGCAAAGTACCAACCATTCTGCACCGGCAGCCGCCGCTACTTCTAAAGTTTTAATAGCATAGTCTCGATTGTGCTTGTAGCCGTCAAACCAGTGTTCGGCATCGTAAATAACGCGCCTTCCCTGACTGCGCAAATATTCAATTGTATCTCGAATCATCGCCAGATTTTCTTCTAGCGTCGTCTTCAAACTTTCAATAACGTGCAAATCCCACGACTTGCCAAACAGCGTCACCCAACGAGTACCGGCGGACAAAATAGCCTGCAACATTTCATCATTAGCTGCCGTAGTTCCCGGCCGCCTAGTCGAACAAAAAGCTACAACTTCTGCTTGAGTTAGGGGCTGTTCTTTGAGCCGCCAAAAAAATTGTACGTCTTTAGGATTCGCCCCCGGCCAGCCGCCTTCAATAAAGGGAATTCCTAAACTGTCTAACTGCCGAGCAATTCGCAGTTTATCTTCGAGAGATAAGCAGAGTCCTTCGCACTGAGCACCGTCTCGCAGCGTGGTATCGTAGATCCAGAGCCGATTTGTCATGGGAAATTGCAATCGAGAAATTGGTAATATATCACTTACTATATTAGATGAATTTATTTGTAATTAATGCGATAATATATATGAAAATTAACATAAATCTAACCGAGGTAAATTACTGTGGTCAAGGTACAAGCGCAAGGAAAAACATTTGAGTGCGATCGCGGAGCCAATCTCCGTGCAGTTTTGCTCAAAAACGGCATCGATCTCTACAACGGCAACGCCAAAGTCATCAACTGCCACGGCCTCGGCACTTGCGGCACCTGCGCCGTAAGCGTCGAGGGCGAAGTTTCCGAGTCCGAGTGGCGCGAAAAAGCCCGACTTTCGGTTCCTCCCCATTCTCCTGCATCCAACCGCCGTTTGTCCTGCCAAACCAAGGTTTTAGGCGATATTAAGGTGACAAAATATGACGGTTTCTGGGGCCAGGGTTCTGAAACTGTCTGGAAACCACAAGCCTAGATTTTTTGTTAAGAAAGGCAGATAGGACGATCGCCTGGCAAGATAATATGTAAGACTTGCGCAAGAATTCTAACTGTAAGGTGCACGCGCGGCACCTTACCATAAAGAAAGCCAAGAGGTAAAAAAAGCCAGAAAGTCCATATAAAAGTTAATGAATTCATCTCAAGATATTCTAATTATTGGCGGCGGAATAATTGGTCTTTCCCTAGCAGTAGAACTGAAATTGCGAGGGGCATCTGTCGCTGTTCTCACCGCCGATTCTAAACAACCGACGGCCCGGGCTGCCGCCGGAATGCTTGCCCCACAAGCCGAACGAATTTCTCCCAGTCCGATGCTGGATTTGTGCTTGCAAAGTCGCGCACTGTATCCCGCCTGGGTGGAACGGCTAGAAGATATTACCGGATTGAAAACGGGATATTGGCGATCGGGAATTCTCGCGCCCGTGTGTCAAAATGAGCCTCAAGAAAAGCCGCTTTTGTCAAGCCTTAATTATCAATGGTTGGACAGAGATGCTGTTCGCCAACATCAATTGGGATTGGGTCAAGAAGTAATTGGCGGTTGGTGGTATCCTGACGACGCTCAAGTTGACAACCGCGCTTTATTTCGGACGCTTCAAGTTGCAAGTAAAGAATTAAAAATAGATATTATTCAAGGCAGTGCAGAGGAAATAATTCGGCAGAAAAACCGAGTTTTTGGAGTGGAAACAACGGCAGGAAAATTACAAGCTGACCGTTATGTTTTGGCTGCGGGTGCTTGGTCTGAGAAATTATTGAATATTCCTGTTTATCCAATAAAGGGGCAAATGCTGTCAGTATGCGTACCAGAAAATAGTGGAGTGATACAGCCGCTGCAAACAGTTTTATTCGGAACAGGCATTTATATTGTGCCGCGTCAAGATGGCAGAATTATTATAGGCGCTACTAGCGAAAATGTGGATTTTACCCCTGGAAATACGCCGGCGGGAATGCAAAGTTTGCTAGCAGGAGCGATTAAGTTATATCCCGCATTAGAAAATTATCCGATTCTGGAGTTTTGGTGGGGATTTCGACCGGCAACGACCGATGAGTTGCCGATTTTAGGTTCTAGTGTTTGGGATAATTTGACACTGGCTGCGGGGCATTATCGCAATGGCATCTTGTTAGCTCCGGTGACGGCTAAATTGTTGGCGGATTTGATTGGGAATCAGAAATCAGATCCGTTATTGGCTGCTTTTCATTATTCTAGGTTTCCTGAATCTGGGAAGTTTGATAATGGTAAATAGTGAGATTTTTTGCTTGTTTTTAGACGAGGCAGAGTCGCGTAACGAGAAACGAAAGTCAACTAAAAGGATATTTTTTGCTATAATCTAATCAGCACAATAGGGTTTTTTAAGTTATGACTTTCAGTGATGTGGTCGAGACGATCAAGAATCTTTCTACTGACGAAAAGCAAGAGCTTCAACTGTTGTTGAAGCAATATCTCCGGGAAGAACGTCGCGAAGAGATGTATCAAAACTTTAAGTCAGCGCAGATTGAACAACAAAAAGGTGAACTGGAATTTTTCGCTAACATCAATGAACTCAGACTAATGATAGAAGAATAATCGTGGAACTCAGTTTCAGTTCTTCATTCAAGCGTGCTTTCAAAAAGCGGATCAAAGGCGATGCTGATTTGGAGGCTAGGTTTTGGCAAAAGCTGGAACAGTTCATCAGAGAGCCGTTTGAACCAAGCTTAAAAACTCATAAATTGTCCGGTAGGCTCAAGGAGTTTTGGAGCTTTAGCGTAGATTACGACGAAAGGGTACTTTTCTACTTTACAGAAGACGGAAAAGCCGTGTTTGTAGATTTGGGACATTACTCACAAGTTAAGCTAAAAGCACTATTGTCAATGAGTAAAATTACTCATCTTTTACCTGTTGACCCAATTA
>NZ_JAUBTO010000033.1:0-8457 GCF_036702495.1 Microcoleus sp. C2D2
AATCCTCTCCCCCTCTCCCCTTCACCCCCTCTCCCTCTCTAATACCATAGGCAATCTAGATGCAACACAGCTTAGCATGGGAATTCTTCATATATCTCTTCTCTTTATCTGCGTGAATCTGCGTCAATCCCTTCTCATCTGCGGTCAAGAAATTATCTTTTTTTAACCGCAGATGAGGGCAGATGCAACACAGATTAACGCAGATTAATTAGATCGAGTCCGGTTGCTGTGTCCGTGGTTGACTGTTGACTGAATTTTACGCCCTGCTTTTTTTTACTCGTATTTTTTAATTAAAAACCCGGCTTCTCCGAGAAACCGGGTTTTTAATCAACTGTATTTATCCGTTGGTAGAGTGCATTAATGGCTTAATGCGAATTCGGGCAATTTCGGCTCAGATGAACCATCGGGCAACACTTTAACCTGACCGTTTTCATCTACATCAACGATCGCCTTTTGGCCTTCTTTCAGCTTCCCAGACAGCATTTCCTCAGCCAGTACATCTTCCAACAACCGCATGATTGCGCGCCGCAAAGGTCGAGCACCGTAGCTGGGATTGTAGCCTTCTACAACTAACAGTTCCTTGAACTTTTCTGTGACGGACAAAGTAATACCCTGTTCGCTTAAACGGCTGAAAACTTCCCGCAACATGAGGTCGCCAATCTGCTTGACTTCTTCCTTATTCAACTGGCGGAAGACAATAATGTCATCCAAGCGATTCAGAAATTCGGGACGGAAAAACTGTTTCAGTTCCTCGTTGACCAAATTGCGAACGCGGTTGTATTGAACATCTGCAAAGTTGTCATTAAACTCAAAACCGAGACCGCCGCCGCCTTTTTCAATCACTCGCGAACCGATGTTTGAGGTCATGATCAGCAGCGTATTCTTAAAGTCAACTGTCCGACCTTTAGCATCAGTCAAGCGACCGTCTTCCAAGATTTGCAGCATCATGTTGAAGACATCCGGGTGAGCTTTTTCGATTTCGTCGAACAGCACGACGGTGTAAGGACGGCGCCGGACTGCTTCTGTTAGTTGGCCGCCTTCATCGTAGCCAACGTAACCCGGAGGCGAACCGATGAGTTTAGAAACCGTGTGGCGTTCCATGAATTCGGACATATCTAACCGAATCATGGCTTCTTCGGAACCGAAGAAATATGTTGCCAGGGCTTTTGTAAGTTCCGTTTTCCCGACGCCTGTGGGGCCGGAAAAGATGAAACTGGCGATCGGGCGATTCGGATTTTTCAAGCCTACCCGCGCGCGGCGGATGGCCCGAGAAACTGCGCTGACAGCTTCTTCTTGACCGATCAAGCGCTGGTGCAGCGTGTCTTCCATGTGCAGCAGCAATTCAGATTCGGATTCTGTCAGCTTGCTGACCGGTACTCCCGTCCAATTAGCCACGATGTGCGCGATGTCTTCTTCGGTGACGATGGGAGAGATTTTGACTTGGCTTTTGTTGATCGTAGCTTCGGCGATTTCGGCTTCAATTTCTAATTCGCGATCGCGCAATTTTCCAGCTTTGTCGAAGTCTTGCTCGCGCACTGCTGTATCTTTTTCTTTTGTTACTGCAGGCAGTTGCTTTTTGAGCTCTTTAACTTCGGGCGGGGTTTGTGAATTCATCACGCGGACGCGGGAACCTGCTTCGTCAATTAAGTCGATCGCCTTGTCTGGCAAAAACCGATCGTTAATATACCTGTCTGACAGTGTGGCCGCTGCTTCTAAAGCTGCGTCGGAAATTGTCAGTCTGTGATGCTGTTCGTAAGCCGATCGCAACCCGTACAATATTTCTATTGTTTCAGCCACGCTCGGTTCGCCGACTTTGATCGGTTGGAATCGGCGTTCTAAGGCCGCGTCGCGCTCGATGTGTTTGCGATATTCGTCCAAGGTAGTTGCGCCGACACACTGCAATTCGCCTCTAGCCAGGGCTGGTTTGAGCATATTGGAGGCGTCCATGCTGCCTTGAATTGCGCCTGCACCGACTAACGTGTGAATTTCATCTATTACCAGAATGATGTTGCCGGCAGCACGAATTTCGGCCATGATTTTCGTCAGCCGTTCTTCAAATTCGCCTCGGAACTTTGTACCAGCAATCAGCGAACCCATATCGAGGCTGATTACTTGTTTGTCTTCTAAAATTTCCGGGACGTTTCTATTAACAATCCGCTGGGCTAAGCCTTCGGCGAGGGCTGTTTTGCCGACTCCCGGTTCGCCTACTAAGACTGGATTGTTCTTCGTGCGGCGGCCGAGCACTTGGATCACGCGCTCGATTTCATTTTCGCGGCCCACGACGGGATCGAGTTTGCCTGCTGCAGCTAACTTGGTCAGGTTTGTACCGAATTCTTCTAAAGTCGGGATTTTGCGATCGCCGCTATCCCCCCTGCCTCCGGGTACCGCCGCCACTTCTCCCACGGCACGAATTACCTGCGTGCGGACTCTCTGGCGATCGATCCCCAAGTTTTGCAGCACTTTCCCCGCCACCCCTTCGTCGTCTTGGATCAGCCCCAGCAGGATGTGCTCGGTGCCAATGTAATTGTGGCCTAACTGCCGCGCTTCGTTGAGCGCCGTCTCAAAAATGCGCTTGACGCGGGGCGTAAAAGGAATTTCCGGCGGGAGGAACCCGGAACCTCTGCCGATGATATTTTCGATTTCATTGCGCGCCTCTTTCAAGTTGAGGCCCATATCCAGTAAGACTTTTGCAGCGATGCCAGTGCCTTCGCCCACGAGTCCCAGGAGGATTTGCTCGGTGCCTACAAAATTGTGGCCGAGGCGCCGCGCTTCCTCTTGGGCTAGCATGATTGCTTTAATGGCTTGTTCTGTAAAGCGTTCAAACATATTTTTTCTATCCTACTGTCTTGGCGAGGGCTGTATCGCTGCTGGTAAGGAGCGATTTGGAACTTTACACCAATTATAGATGTAAATTTTTGTGTATTTCCTTCTCTAACAATGTATCGTTGCTAAGGGGGGGCGAACAGGGGGGAGAGCCGAATAGTAGGGGTGTGGTTGCCGTCAAGAATCATGCTATCTGCTGTGCCTCAATCTACTGTCCCACAGCCACCCTGTCAAGCATTCTCTCAAAGAAAGCAAGCGAAACTGTTTCGAGTACGAGCTAGGAATGCTTTTGTTTGCAATGATGCGCTGCGATGCAGAGTATTTCGCCCCAAAGCAATTTTATTTTAACAGGTTAAGGGACTTGGGGGATCTCCGGCTCGCAATGGCAAAATTGGCCGCGTTTTTCATCAAAAAATGGGTCTGAAACCCCGTCCTTTTAGGACGGCTTTACATGAATTATCGTTTACATTTACTATGTCACACAAGACGTGCTACTATGTGAAATAGTAAGTTTAAGGTAGACATGACTCTAAAAGCCTTCAGCTATCGATTCTACCCAACGCCGGAACAAGAAAGTTTGTTGCGACGTACTTTGGGTTGTGCTCGTTTAGTCTACAACCGTGCTTTAGCCGCAAGAACTGAAGCTTGGTACGCAGAACAAAAACGGGTAGGGTATGCTGAGACTTCTTCGATGTTAACCGAATGGAAGCAAACCGAAGAACTAAATTTTCTCAACGAAGTTAGCTGTGTACCATTGCAGCAATGTTTGAGACATTTACAAACGGCTTATACCAACTTTTTTGATGGGCGGGCAAAATATCCTAACTTCAAAAAGAAACGCAATGGTGGTAGTGCAGAATTTACCAAATCAGCATTTAAGTTCAGAGATGGACAAGTCTACCTAGCAAAAAGCACGCAAGCATTACCGATTCGCTGGAGTCGGACACTACCCGATGGTGCAATCCCATCAACCTTAAGCGTGAAGCTTGCACCATCAGGTAGGTGGTCAGTCTCTCTGCTGGTAGATGTTGAAATTGAATCATTACCCAAAACAGACAATCAAGTCGGCATCGACCTGGGGATTACAAGCTTGCTTACTCTAAGCACTGGCGAAAAGATTGCCAATCCCAAAGGATTTAAGGCAAAGTATCGCAAGCTTAGAAGAGCGCAAAAATCTTTAAGTAGCAAGCAAAAAGGGTCAAACAACCGTTACAAAGCACGCCTTAAGGTAGCGAAAGTGCATCAAGAAATTACTGATGCAAGGAAAGATAATCTTCACAAGTTAACAACGCGGTTGGTGCGTGAAAACCAAACCATCGCCGTAGAAGACTTAGCTGTGAAGAATATGGTCAAGAATCGGAAACTATCTCTAGCTATAAGTGACGCAAGTTGGGGCGAGTTAATCAGAGAACTTGATTACAAGTGCGATTGGTACGGTCGCACTTTAATTAAAATTGATCGCTGGTTCCCGAGTTCAAAGCGATGTGGAAATTGTGGCTACATCGTTGACAAATTGCCGTTGATTATCCGGGAATGGGACTGTCTTCGGTGCGGCACTCACCATGACCGAGACATCAACGCGGCAAAAAACATTTTGGCGGCAGGGCTTGCCGTGTCAGTCTGTGGAGCGACCGTAAGACCCGAACAGAGTAAATCTGTGAAGGCTGGTGCGAAATCCCCTCGGGGACGGAAGCAGAAACCCAAATAGTGATGTTTGGGAATCCCCGTGCGTTTACGCCGGGGTGAATGTCAATTGCTATTATTTGCATACTTGCCGGAGGAATTACCCGGAGTTGAGCCGGCAGTTTTTTTGTGCTTTTGGCTTTTTTAAGCCTGACAGTTTTATCCTATTTTAAAGCAAATTTATGGTGCCCGACTGCGAATAGATGCGAGCAGGTGCACAAGGTTTCAATCGTCACGCACCATAACTCGCTCTGCACCTGTGACTCGCATAGCCGGAGAAATCATGAAAACTTAAGAAATGTACTTTTTTGGTGCTTTTGCCTTTTTAACTATAGCGGTTCTCAGGAAAGTAAGGTACTCTTCCTGCGCGGGCCAATGCCCTGCGCGGGCCAATGCCCCATGCCCAATGCCCAAGAACACCTCATGTTACTGAGAAAGGCTATATTACACTTTGCTACTTTTAAAGCCATCGTGAAAGCAACTGTTCAATTACTTTTACAAAGCCGATCGCAATTTGGATCAACGGCCAACCCACCAGACAAATTAACACCGCCCAGCGAGTTTTAATATCCAAACCTTGGCGAACCGCCACAATTACAGCTAGCAAACTCCACACAGCTAATATCCGCTCTATTCCTTCTCCCAGCAAGGGAATTAAGGTTAAGAAATTCAGCGCCTGGGGGGAGTAAGCAAAGCCGATCGGAACCAACAACTCCCTATAAGTTACGTGACCCGGTTTCAGCCACCCTCCGATTTTAAATATAGTGAAAGTCCAAAAATAATAACCCCCCGCGACTGCCAAACCCTCTATCCAAAGTCCTAGAAATAATACTGATAGCTCAGTTCGGTTGATTAACAAGATGACGGCACTGCCCAACACCCGGGACACCGCAGCTAAAATTACAATTGTTAAAGCTATCCGCTTAGTTCTGCGAGTGTAGGGAGTTTTTTCGTAAAAATTGCCGTTCAAAGAAAGTGCGTTCCAAATCGTTCCCCCCAAACCTGCAATTGAATCTTCTCCCTTCACGTTGAAGTCCTGCTCCTCAAGATGGTTGACAATTTATACAAAATAAGCTCTAATACAGCAGAATCACCGAAATATTTCTACCTAATTAGGTAATTAATTGGCATTCTACCAGATTTTATTAAATGCTAAGATTGATTTTACGGATACTTGGGTGGCTGCGCGGGAGAAGTTTAAATTTGTTGCTCGTCGCAGGTGTAATCCTGTTAGTTTGGGGCATTCTTTCCCCGGTGGGAACTGTTATATGGTGGCTGGGCCAAAGTGCAGAAACTTTGGGTTTCAAGAAAAATCCGCCGGAGATATTGCCCTCAAACAACGGCAATATAGAAGCGCCCAAGTCTTCGCCGCTCAATTGTTATATCATCTTTTTACCGGGAGTTGGCGATTTTTCGGGGGACGAATTAACCCCAGGAGAAGAGTTTTTTCTCAAGCGTTTAGTTGGAAGTCACCCGCAGTGCGTAGCAGTGGGCGATGTTTTTCCTTATTCAGCTTCTAACAAAAGTTTAGGAGGACAGCGGTGGCTAGCTCCTTTTTGGCGGTTTGCAGAAAACGCAAAAAGCGGACCGATTGCAGGGGATATATTCATCAAAATTCGCAATCTCTGGAGGTTTGCAATTTCTCTTGATTATCGCTACGGTTTTGCATACAATCAGGGCATGGCTAATGCAATTATCGATCGCATGAATGCTAAATCTCCCATTACAGTTAATCCTCAACAACCTTTGAAAGTTATTTTAATTGGCACTAGCGGCGGCGCACAAGTTGCTTTGGGTGCTACTCACGATCTTAAAGAATGGCTGAATGCAGAAATTACTGTTATTTCGGTTGGGGGCGTGTTTTCGGGAGAGAAGGGTTTTGCAGAGGCCGATCGCATTTTCCACTTGCGCGGCACTCGAGATTCAATTGAGGATATTGGCGGCATAGTTTTTCCGAGTCGCTGGTACTGGTTCGCGACTTCTCCTTTCAATCAAGCTCGTTTACAAGGTCGCTATGCAGAAGCTTTCAGCGGCCCTCACAAGCACGACGGCGATGATGGATATTTTGGGGAAAATCAAGCGGCGGACGGTAAAAAGTATGTCGATATAACTCTGGACAAGATTAATCAATTGCCTGTTTGGTCGAAAAGCACCTCCAATTGATGAGTTCTTGCATATTCGATGCCTGTACAATTATAATTAAGTTAAGCTGTTGCGGCATTTAAATAGAATGTCAACAAACAATTCGGTGTCTTGTGGGGTGGGCCGTCTAGCCCGCCCTGAATATGCAATTTAAATGCGTGACAGCTTAGGAGGAAAAATTTTAGTTTTAATTTATTCATAAAGAGAGGAGTGGGGTGCATCATTAAAAACTAATTTTATTATAGTCAATCGACCGGAGATAGTATCAATCGGTAGCATAAGCTATTCAGCAGTTAAATTGCATCTAAAATAATAATAAAGATATTCTGAACCGTTGCTCTGAGCCAGGTTAGGAATATACAATTTAAATACACAACCGCTTAGTCATTAGTCATTAGTTATTAATTGTGTCATTGTTCGTTCTGCGTCCCTTGAAGCTTGGTCTTGTTGCCTTCCAGTCTCTACCTCCAATTCGCAATTCCCGATGCCCGATGCCCGATGCCCTATTCCCAATTCCCTATTATCAATGTCTCGACCAACATTATATATTGCCATCACGAATCACGGATTCGGCCACGCTGTCCCAGTCTCCTCCGTAGCTGCAAAAATTCAAGAATTAAATCCAGATATTTTACTAATTATTACAACAACTGCACCTCGCTGGCTGCTAGAATCTTACATTGGTGGCGACTTTATCCACCGTCCCCGCGCTTTTGATGTGGGTGTCGTGCAAGCTGACAGTTTGAATATGGATAAAGACGCGACACTGGAAAAATTGCGGGAAATTCGGAAAAAGCAAAATTCGCTAATTGCAAGCGAAGTGAATTTTATCAAGCAAAATCGGGTGGGTTTGGTGCTGGCAGACATTCCTCCTTTGGCAACGCGAATCGCCGCATCTGCTGGGGTTCCTTGCTGGATGATGGCCAATTTCGGGTGGGATTTTATCTATCGAGATTGGGGCGGGGAATTTGCAGAAATAGCAGATTGGATTGGTGAGTGTTTCGGAATGTGCGATCGGCTTTTTCGTCTTCCTTTACACGAACCGATGTCAGCTTTCCCAAATATTCAAGATGTTGGCTTAACTGGCGGCAATCCTCGCTACAGTAACGATCGAGTTCGGGAAATATTCGGAATCGAAACACCGCTGGAAAAAACTGTATTGCTGACTTTCGGCGGACTGGGTGTAGAGGACATTCCTTATCAAAATTTACAGCTATTTAGCGACTGGCAATTTATCACTTTTGATGCTGGATGTCCCGATTTGCCGAATTTGATTAAAGCCACAAATCAGGAGTTTACAAAATTTCTCCCGATTTTACCGCGTCCTGTTGATATTATGCCTGTCTGCGGGCGCTTACTTTCTAAACCGGGATACAGCACTTTTGCGGAAGCTTTGCGCTTGGAAATACCTGTTGTTTCTATAATGAGAGAAGGTTTTGCAGAAGCTCCGGTGTTGCTGGAATGGCTTCAAAATTATGCGGAACATCAAATTGTGACGGCGGCGGAGTTTTTTGAGGGAGATTGGGAGTTTTTGCGAAGACCGCTGCATCCGCCCCGTTTGTCGGGTAAATTGGATAAAAATGGTACGGAGGCGATCGCCCAAGCTGTTGTAGATTATTTTAGATAAGGCGATTGAAATCGATCCTAGACAAACAAAGCTGGAGGAGGGCGATTGAAATCGCTTAACAGTTAAACAAAGGAGGCGCAACGCCAGACTGAAGAGTTCTGCATCAGTCTCATCCAAAATCTAAAATCTAAAATCTAAAATCTAAAATCGATAGTCTCATCCAAAATCTAAAATCTAAAATC
>NZ_JAUBTO010000033.1:8557-61327 GCF_036702495.1 Microcoleus sp. C2D2
AAAATCTAAAATCTAAAATCGATAGTCTCATCCAAAATCTAAAATCTAAAATCTAAAATCGATAGTCTCATCCAAAATCTAAAATCTAAAATCTAAAATCTAAAATCGATAGTCTCATCCAAAATCTAAAATCTAAAATCTAAAATCTAAAATCGCATGACTCACTATCAACAGATACTCAAGATTCAAACTACAGGGAAGTCTCTGTGCAAAATCACTCCTAAGATTGAAGATGCGGTGGCGAATTCAGGTATCAAAACAGGACTTTGTACCTTGTTTTTGCGCCATACTTCTGCTAGTTTGGTGATTCAAGAAAATGCTGACCCGGATGTACTTAAGGATTTGGCTAACTTTTTAGCTAAACTGGTACCGGAGGGCGATCGCTACATTCACGATGCGGAAGGACCAGACGATATGCCTGCCCACATTCGCACTGCGCTGACTCACACTTCCGAACAAATCCCGATCGATCGCGGCAGGTTACTGTTAGGAACTTGGCAGGGAATTTACCTGTGGGAACACCGCCAGCGGGGTCACATTCGCGAATTAGTTGTTCACGTCAGCGGCACCTGATCGGAATTTGCACCTCGCTGATTTTAGTTGCTTCCGGCGTCATCGGGGAATTGTAAAAAAAGCGGCGGGGCGGCCCGACTATTTCGTATTCAGGATGTTCTTGAAGCCAATCTTTGAGTTTCTGGAGGTTATTTTCGTAGCTTTCCCAAGTGTAGGCCCCGCCCACGCCGATGCTGACAACCGTCATCGGCGAAGTATCCCTGACTTCTACAGCGGAGTTAACGCTGCTGGGGGCGATATTTGGTGCGGGATAGAGGAACGAAACTTCTGCTTGGGGAACCCCATCGATTTGCTCAGAAGTTGCCGTGTAGCGCGCTTCTACTGGCGTTGTCATCGCAATTTGGTTGTTGCTGATGTGTTGAAATAAGGGATTGAAGGCGATTCCAGTTGCTTGTCGCAAATCGCCCGCGTGGGTGTAGGTGACAGCGCGGTACTGAGGATATTGCTTAACTTCTATGACCCCAATCTGTGCGGGCTCAGGGAATCCACTAGGTAATGCCATTTAAGATTTGAGATTTGAGATTTTACATTAAAGAATGGGGAAAGACTGACTCCGCAAGGGTTGGGAACTTGCTGGCAGTTGCATTGTTTTTTTGCAACTGGTATAAATAGGCTGAGATTGTTTGCAGACGATCGAGCCACACAACCAGTTTAGCAGTTATTCAGGGCGATGCTAACTGTCGATCGCCTAGAATTAGTTAGAGATTTATTAATTAAGCTCGTAATAAAACGGAGGGCGCTGAGTAAGCAGAGAAACATTAATCTAGTCGTCCTTGAAAAATAACCGTTTTTCAGGGGCGTCTGCTATTTTGGTCGGAAAACATTTGGCTGTTGGGCCGCTCGAGCTGTGCGTTCTCAGTTATTGCGACGCCGATCGCGTTCAGCAACGCCGATCGATTATACCGCTTTCAGGAAATGACGTATGAAAAAGATTCTAGTGATTGAGGACGAGCAAATAATTCGGGAGAATATTCTCAAACTCCTCAAAGCTGAAGGTTTCGACGTGACGGGTGCAGAAAATGGAGCCCAAGGTTTAAATGCGGCGGTGTCAAATCTTCCCGACGTGATTATTTGCGACGTGATGATGCCGGAACTTGACGGGTACGGGGTGCTGATGGCCTTGCGATCGAATCCTGTTACTGCTACACTACCTTTTGTTTTTCTCACCGGTAAAGTCGAGCGCTCTGAAATGCGGCAAGGTATGGAATTGGGAGCAGATGATTACCTGACTAAACCTTTTACTAAAGCTGAACTTGTGGGGGCGATATCGAGCCGCTTGAAAAAACAAGAAGCTGTCGCCGAACAGTACAATACTTTGCGATCGCAAAGCTGCGCATTAATCCAAGATGCCGCCGACAAATTAGAGCAGATAAAAACAAGTTTGTGCGACGCCCTGGAACGAGAAGAATTCCAAGTTTACTATCAGCCGCAGGTCAATGTCCAGACTGGTAAAATTATGAGCGCAGAAGCTTTAATACGCTGGCTGCATCCAGAAAAAGGGCTGATTTCCCCCGCACAATTTATTCCGTCTGCCGAAGCAACTGGCTTCATTGTACCGTTAGGCGAGTGGGTTTTGCAGACAGCTTGCAGGCAAATGCAAGTTTGGCAAAATGCTGGTTTTTCGGGGCTGCGGGTAGCGGTGAATCTGTCGGCGCGCCAATTTCACCAACCGGATCTCAGCAGCAGAATTGCCAAAATTTTAGCAGAAATTGGTTTGGAACCGAGCAGTTTGGAATTAGAGCTGACTGAAAGTTTGATGGTGGAGGATGCTCCAAGTGCGATCGCTACTTTGCAACAATTAAAAAGTTTGGGAGTTTCTATATCTATTGATGATTTCGGCACGGGCTATTCTTCTTTAAGCTATCTGGCGCAATACCCCTTCGATACTTTAAAAATCGACCGCTGTTTTATCAGCAATATCACCCATGGGTGCACAAATGCAGCGATTGTGAAAGCTATTATTGAAATGGCGCACAGTCTCTGTCTTGAGGTAATTGCCGAAGGAGTTGAGACGGAAGCCGAAAAAGATTTTCTATGGCGCTACAAGTGCGATACAATGCAAGGATATTTTTTCAGTCCTCCTTTGCCTGCAGGGGATTTTGAACAGTTGCTGGTGGCAGGCAAGTAGAAGATCGGTTAAGTCAATATTTGTCCTATAATTAAGTGCGATCCGGGTGAAATATGGTTTTAGAATCCAGCAGTAACGTTGACTCACTCAAATCAACCAATAAAACAAATAAGGATGTTTACATAGCTGTGCAACTAACTCTAGTGATAATTTTTTTAGCTATTTTGTCCAAATTTTTTGTCATTGTCAACGCTGGAGAACGGGGCGTCCTGATGCAGTTTGGTAAAGTGCAAGAACAGATCCTCGGAGAAGGACTTCACGTAATAGTCCCCACAGTTTATAGTGTAAAAAAGTTGAGCGTCAGGGTGCAAAAACAGGAAAGTTCCGCTGAAGCTTCCTCAAAAGATTTGCAAGATGTTTTTACGGATGTAGCGCTCAACTGGCACATTATCCCAGACGAAGCCAATGCTATTTTTCAACAAATAGGTGACGAAAAAGAAGTCGTGGCTCGCATTATCGATCCGGCAGTTGAAGAAGTATTAAAAGCAGTTATGGCTAAATACACGGCTGAAGAAATTATTACTAAACGGGGAGAAGTTAAAGCCGCAGTTGATGAATTTTTAACTTTGAGGTTGGTTACATATCACATTGCCGTTGACGATATTTCTTTAGTACACGTTCACTTTTCTGAGCGGTTTAGCGATGCGGTGGAGGCGAAACAAATTGCCGAACAGGAGGCAAAAAGAGGGGAGTTTTTAGCGCTGAAGGCAGTAAAAGAGGCCGAGGCTAAGGTGAATTTAGCCAAGGGAGAAGCCGAAGTGCAAAGGTTGCTGCGGGACAATTTGACTCCGGAACTTTTGGAAAGGCAGGCTATAGAAAAATGGAATGGGCAATTGCCGCTGATTTTTGGTGATGGGGGTAAAAATTTATTGGACTTGAGTAAATTGGTCGAGAGATAACAGCCCTGGACGCATCAGCCCAAAGAAACCGGGTTTTTTACCTAATCTGTGACCTACAACGAAGGATTTTCGGAAAAAAACCCGGTTTCTGACCACAAAAATACACGGCGTTTAGCTTTTTATGTCGGTAAAAAAACTGGTTTCTTGAGTATTGGTGTGTAAGTCCTGAATTACCACTTACCAGCACCTTAAGTTAATATCTGTTCAAAAGCTTTAGTAATTCCAGTTTGAAAACGCTGTCGGTGCTTCAGTTTTAAAACTGGTTTAATTATTTCAAAACATAGATTAGAACTAGGTTGGCTATCTATAATTTTAATCGATCGCAGTGTAGATAGCTGCAATTCTTTTTTTACCATCAATTCAGGAATAGCCGCTGCACCTGTGCCGCTTTCCACCACTGCTTTTACCATTTCGCTACTGTTCAAAACTAAAGTTACATTCAATTCATTGGGATTAATTCCCCAACTTTGCAAAGCTTGTTCCAACATTTGCTGAACTCCAGAACCAGCTTCTCGCATCACCCAATCCGTTTTCATAATTTCCGTTAAACTCACCTCTGCACGTTCAAACCAAGGGTGAGATTGCCCAACTACAATCAGCAATCGTTCGCTGCCTACAACTTCTTCCTCCAGAGTGCTCTTAAGTGAAGCTTTAATATCTCCCGTCACTAAACCCAAATCAAATGTTCCCGTCGCCGTCCCCGCACAAATTTCTTCGGCATTTGCCAGAGTACAATTCACGCAAATACCAGGATATTTTTGTTTGAAGTTGCTAAGTTTATCAGGCAACCAATAATTGCCAATGGTCAGACTGCAACCCAAGTTTAATTCGCCTCGCTGCAAGTCATTCAACTCCCGCAAACCTCTCTCAGTCAAAGCAACTTGGTGGAGAATTTTCTGAGTTTCAACTTGCAGCAACTTCCCAGCATCTGTGATTTCTATCCGGCGGCCGATGCGGTGAAATAGTTTTACTCCGTATTCCGCCTCTAAACATTGGATAGCGGCGCTGACAGCAGGTTGGGTAATGTAAAGTTCCTCCGCCGCGCGGCTGAAGTGCAGGTGTTCCGCGACAGCTAGAAAAACTCGCAGTTGGTCAAGTGTCATTCCGGCCATGCTGAGTACCCTTTTACTAAATATAGTTATTTTTTGACATTAATATCTCTGGCGGCTCAGTTTTGACGTGAACTTTTCGATCGACTCTGTTGTACAGGTTGGAATTATCCACAAAGCACGGTTGCCAGCCGCTCTTTCAATTTTCCTTTTAACCTCAAGGGTTTGAGCTGGTGGCGAGAGATAGGTTTGGTACTCCAACTGTTCTGTTGTGGTGGCACTGCATCACTTGTATTTATTAATTCGATAAAAAACAACATTTGATTATACCTCAGAAGGAGATTACAGTTATATTCAAGCTTCTAACGCAGGGCCCAATGCTGAAGCAGCACCGACAAGTTTAAGCCGAACGCCAAAAGTCGATCGACAAAAAGAGAGAAGATAAATGAGCAAGAAAACGCCAAAAAATCAGAGTGCACACGGCTTAAAGCCTGACTGCCTCTCCTTCGGGGAGGTTTTAGCTCAATCCTTTGCGGTGATTGCACCTACAACTATACCCGCATCTAATCTAGGGTTAATTGTCGCTCTTTCGGGTAACGGGACTTGGCTGAGCTTTCTCATCGGCTTGATGGGCCTAGTATTTGTCAGCATCAATATCAACCAATTTGCGAGTCGATCGGCTTCTGCTGGTTCTCTTTATTCTTATATTGTTAAAGGACTTGGCCCGACGGCCGGGGTAATTTGCGGCTGGAGTTTGGTACTGGCTTATCTATTTACTGCGATGTCCGTTTTGTGTGGTTTTGCCAACTTTACGGGTACTTTCATCGGTCATTTAGGCATCCACCCGTCAGCGATTACGCTGTTAGCGATCGGGGCCGGCGTTGCTTGGTATGCAGGTTATAAAGATATCCAACTCTCAGCTATGGCGATGCTGTGGCTGGAGGGGGTATCAGTGGCAGCGATTTTTATCTTGGGAATCATCATCTGGGCGCACAAAGGTTTTGCCCTGGATATGTCGCAATTAACTTTGGAAGGCGTAACTCCGGGCAGCATAGCGACGGGACTTGTATTGGTAATGTTTGGTTTCTCTGGTTTTGAAAGCGCTACATCTCTGGGCGACGAAGCGAAAAAACCCTTAAAAAATATCCCCAGGGCTGTCATGGGCAGTGCTGTCATGGCAGGCTTATTCTTCGTTCTGATGACCTATATTGAGGTTTTGGGTTTTAGCGGTACTGGAGTTTCTATTACTAATAGTGAAGAACCTCTGACTTTTCTATCGCAACAAGTCGGGATGGGCTGGCTGGGAGAGTTAGTGGCTTTAGGCGCTTTATTTAGCTTTTTTGCTTGCGTGCTCGGCAGCATCAATCCAGCGGCGAGAGTGTTTTTTATGATGGCGCGCCACGGTTTGTTTCACTCTTCATTAGGTGTAGCGCATTCATCTAATAGAACTCCCCACGTTGCAGTAACGATGTGTACATTTATGACATTTTTGGTTCCGGCTGTGATGTCTATGTTTAACATCAAACTGTTCGATTGTATGGGTTATTTGGGGGCAATTTGCAGCTACGGATTTTTAACGGTATACATCTTGATTTCGATCGCGGCTCCGGTTTACCTGCACAAAATTCGTAAATTGCGCGTGCGAGATGTGCTATTCTCGGTTGTGGCGATCGCATTTATGATGATTCCAATTGCGGGAAGTGTGGGCATTCCAGGCAGCACTATGTTCCCAGTTCCCGAAGCTCCTTACGATGCGTTTCCTTACTTGTTCTTGATGTACTTGGTGGTTACTTGCGGGTGGTTTGTCTTGCAGCGGCGGCGCTATCCTGGACTTGTGGGTTCGATGGAGCAGGGTATTGACGCAATTCATGCCAAGTTCGAGTAAGAAAATCCAATTTACGGCGGTGTTCGATTCAAAGCAGTCTCCTTTGACAGTGATGGTTTTTGATTGGCAGTTACCAGTTCGCACTCAGAACGAAGAGTTTTTAGCAACGGGCTTTTTACTGAGATATTGCAGCATTGTCAATAAGCATTTCAAGGGCGTTGCTGGGCTCAACAGCCCACAATAAAATTTATTTTTTGTGGAACGGGCATCTTGCCAGTTCCTAAGATACGATACCAGCGAGTACAACGAAATAAAAAATCTGAGGAGACACAGAAATGAATGAATTACTAACAGCAATTTCTACGGGGATGACGGCTTTTACGGCTACAAACCTGGACGATATTCTGATTCTGCTGCTGTTTTTCTCGCAGGTGAATGCAGTATTTCGGCGCAGGCATATCGTCTTCGGTCAGTATCTGGGCTTTACTGCACTGGTTTTTGCTAGCCTTCCGGGGTTTTTTGGCCGCTTAATCTTTCCGCCAGATTGGATCGGAATGCTGGGTTTGCTGCCAATTGCGATCGGGCTTAGCCGCTTGCTGAATCCAGAAACTGACGATTCGGAAGCTGAGGCAGAATTAGAGCAATCTGAGAACTCTTTTTTTAGCAGTTTTCTGTCTCCTCAAACTTACAGCGTAGCAGCGGTGACGGTGGCAAATGGGGGCGACAATATCGGGATATATGTGCCGCTTTTTGCTAGCAATACTTTAGACAGTTTGGCGGTGATTCTCGCTGTATTCTTCGCGATGGTGGGCGTTTGGTGCTACGCTGCTTATCGGTTAATTCAGATGCGGGCGATCGCGGATACTCTGACTCGCTACGGCAATCAGCTTGTGCCTTTTGTTTTGATCGGACTGGGAATAGCGATTCTGGTTAAAAGCGGCACTCTGGCAAGCCCAACTTTAAGTATAATATCCTTAGTGGGTTGCGCTTTCTGTTTGATAACTCTCAGCAGAGGTAACGCCAGGGAAACTGAAGTCTAGAAAAATTGTAGGGACAGCACATGAATTGGATTGCAGCAGCGATTGTTGCCGGGATTACATCTTTTGCCGCAACCAATATCGACGATATGGTGATTTCGATGCTGTTCTTCGCCCAGGTAAATGATACTTTCCGCCCCCGGCATATCTTTGTGGGTAAGTACCTCGGATTTGCAGCACTCATCGCTGCTAGTTTGCCGGGTTTTTTTGGCGGTTTAATTGTGCCGAAAGCTTGGATTGGCTTGCTGGGTTTGGTTCCGATCGCGATCGGCATCAGTCACTTAGTCAACAGAGAAAACGAGGAAAATGACGTACAAGCGGTATCGGGCGAATTTAAGCGTCAATCTAATTCATCTGCTGTGTCAAAATTAGCAAATCTTTTCAATCCCCAAACTTTGAATGTAGCTGCGGTAACAGTGGCGAACGGGGGAGACAACATCGGCATTTATTTGCCGCTGTTTGCTAGCAGCGATTTGCCGAGCTTGGTAGTGATTTTGGCGGTCTTCTCGGTGATGGTAGGTGTTTGGTCTTATGCCGCTTACTGGTTAACTGGCCACAGGGCGATCGCCCCTATTGTGACTCGCTATACTCAGGCTGTTGTCCCTTTTGTATTAATTGGCTTGGGATTATTTATTCTGATTGAAAGCGGTACTTATCGCCTGCTCCCGCAATTTCAATCTAACTAAATTAGCCCTTCGCTATTTGCATCCCTCTATAGGTAGATAAATTGCCAGAGATCGTAAGTCCTAAGTCATCATTTTCACCTTAACAATTGTTTGCTTAAAAATAGCGCTAAATCGCTTGAAATATATCAAGAATTATGCTAACGTAGTAATGAAGTGACTGATCGAGCTAAAAGCAGCTTCAAAGTAATTTAGCCTCAAGTATTCACGAAAGTTGAAACCATCTTTTGAGCTAGCGAATTGCCAGACTTAGGCAACAAGATACCTGTTGTCTCAATAAATCCTGTAGTGGTGAATCAAACCGAGCTAAAAACTTGAGGATAAATCCCTAAAATATCGCCCGAACACTTCGCCACTACCCCACGCAGCTCGGCTTTGACAATAGGTATAACGCTAAAAAACCAGATTTTTCGATTCTGCCAAATTTTGCCGATCGGGCAAACAAGTTAAAGAGAGCTGGTTTTTGCCTAAGTCCTAAAATAGCAAGCAAACAGAAAGTTGGAAAAAACCTGACAATCTAGAAAAGGAGAAAAATTGTGAAAATCTTCAAATTTGTTTTAGTGTTCTTGGTAATGGTCGCCAATTTAGTATTCGTTCCCCCCTCCTGGGCAGACGCTCCAAAAACGCCGAGATATGCGAAAAATCCCGACTACATAGAGGTGACAGAAGCTCTGAACACTCTCAAGGCAGCGAAAGACGCACCCGATACCCAGAATTATACCCCTGAGGAACTCCGGAAAAAAATCGCTCAATTGGAGTTTCAAAAATACACTTTAGAAACGGGAAAACCTTGGGGTCAGTGCCGCAACGAAACCGGAAAAACCCTGGCTGTCTACGGCCCGAAACACAAAAAAGCAGCGGAGTCTTCTTACGAGAATGCCCTTTATTTTCTAGCTGACGGCCAAACAACTGAACATAAATGGGATTGCGATGGAATTTATTTGCCCAGCGATGTCAATGCAACCGATTTAAGGTCAGCAGATCAACCTTCACAACAATTGACCGGCGGTCTAGCTGTTAAGATAGTTGACGGAACTCAAGTTGTAGCGAGAGCTAATCCCGATACGGCGGCTATAGAATTCAACGTTCCTACTGCGAAAATTTTCCAGCCTGGGGATGCGAATTGGTTTGTTCCTGATGTGACTCAGGCTTACATAGATTCGCAACTTCCCAACGCACCTACTGAGGAAAATGATTAGTTTTGGTGAAGTTGTTGTAACGCGGGCTGTGTAAAGCCCGTTGCAACGCAACATCCCGCCGGGGATCGCTCCCCCCGGCGGATAATCGTCCCAGCGAAAATATATCGGTTTCCCTTCTTAACTTGGCGCTAAAATTAAGGCGTTAAAATTAAAAGGTTTATCTATGCTATTAAATTGGAAATCCACGAAAGTAGATGCAGAAAAGACTAAGCGACCAAATCCGTCGCGGGTGCGGGATCACTTGGCAAACGAGCGCACTTATTTAGCATGGATGCGGACAGCAATATCGCTGATGGGTTTTGGCGTAGTTATCGTGCGCCTTCGCGCCTTCCATCCCCCTATGCTGCCAACTCCGGGCAATGGTTGGAAGTTGGGTTTGCTTTTTTCAACAGTGGGTTTGCTGACGGTGCTATTATCAACTAAGCACTACTTCGGCGTCCGCGAGGATATCGATTACGATACTTATGAACCTACCGATCGCTGGGTAATTCTTTTCAGCCTCGCGATCGCCATCCTAGGGGCTGGCGTAATTTATTATATGTTGACCATTCCTTCTACCTTAGAAGGTTTGATGGCACCAGAATAAGGGCGCCGGTTTTATATCAATCTTCCAGAGTTCGATCGCGTGCAATTATCGTTCAAACTGAGATGTTGCACCATTGTCAAGAACAGGCAAGATGCCTGTTCCACAAAAAGTGCATTTTCTTGTGGGGTGGGCAGGAGAGCCCGCCCAAAAAAGGCTTATCGAGAATGGTGCAAGATGTGAGTTCCAACCGATGCAAGTAGATGATGAGAAAACAAACCAGGAAAATCTGTCGCGGGCGATCGATCGATCGGCAAATGAGCGCACCTTCTTAGCATGGATGCGGGCTGCCGTCGCCCTCATGGGTTTTGGCGTCATCATCGTCCGACTTCGCGTCCTGCAAATGCCCGTACAGTACCGCCTGGGGATGGGGTGGAAGTTGGGTTTAATCTTCTCTCTAATAGGTTTGGCGACAGTCTTCATCTCAACTGTGCACTACTTCACCGTTCGCCGCCAAATTGACGAGGATACCTACGAACCGTCAGATTGGTTGATATTCGTCTTCAGTTCGGCTGTCGCCTTATTGGGGATTGGAGTAATTTATTTTATCTTTGCAGCCGCCCTCAGCCCAAGTAGTTCTGTAATACCCGATTGATTTTGATATACTCACCGTCCTTTCATGAGCGGTGATTCTTGACGCTTCATCGACTGGCGCGTGACCGTTGTAGTCTTACCCTCTCTCTGCGCCCATTTAGAGTCGTGGCGATACCCCATCCCGACTTTATTTATGTTTTTTGCTGCGTTTTCGTCTCGGTCGTGTATTGTTTGACAATCCAAGCATTGAATCGACCGAGTTTTTAAATCTAATTTTCCCCACTTAAAACCACAGTTTGAACAGACTTGGCTAGTAGGTTCCCATTTACCGACTACTATGAACTCTCTGCCAAATTTTTCAGACTTGGCTTCACAGAGTGTCCTAAACTCCCTCCATCCCTGCTGACTAATCGCTCTTGATAATTTCCGATTTTTAACCATTCCCGACACATTCAAATCTTCCAAAACGATCACTTGGTTTTCGTTTACTATTTTGGTTGATAACTTGTGCAGGAAATCTTTGCGCGTGTCAGCAATTCGATTGTGAAGCTTGGCTATTTTAAGTCTAGTTATTTCTCTTCTTTTGGAATCCTTTGGCTGGCGGGCTAATTTACGTTGGAATTTGCGTATTTTGCGGTCTAACTCTTTGTAGCTAGGGCTTTCAGCTTTTTCGCCATGGCTCATTACTGCAAAGGTTTTAATCCCTAAATCAATTCCGATACTTGAATTCTCTGCTTTAGTCTGAATTGGCTCTATCTCTACGACAAAGCTCAAAAAATAGCGATTAGCACAGTCTTTGATTACTGTAACAGAGCTAGGTTCAGACGGTAATTGCCTAGACCATATAGGTTTGACTATTCCAATTTTAGCAAGATAGACTCCATCGCCTTTAAAAGAAAACCCTCCAATTCTAAAACGTGCTGATTGACTGTTTGTTCTTTTCTTGAATTTAGGATATCCGACTTGGCGACCTTTTCGCTTTCCCTTACAGGAGGCGAAAAAATTCTTAAAAGCAGTATCTAAATCGGCAACTGACTGCTGTAAAGGAATGTTTGAAACTTCAGATAACCATTTACGTTCCTCGGTTAGTTTAGCTTGAGTTATGACTAATTTCTGGAGTTGGGCCGATTTAGGCTTTGTTTTCGACTGTCTGCAAAGCGCAAGAGCATCATTCCAGACAACCCGAACACATCCAAACAACTGAACTAAACTTTGGTGCTGTTGGTCTGTTGGGTAAAATCTGTACTGATATCTTGTTTTCACTGGCTATGCTACTATTGGTCTGTACCATGAAATTATATATTGGTTTAGAGTAAATGGCAACCTATTTCCGAAAAGAACGACATAGTGTTACAGATCTTAAGATTCACTTGGTTTGTGTGACTAAATACCGACGGTCGGTATTTACTGCCGAAAGTTTGGGTGTAATTGAAAAGTCGTTTTGCTTGCGTAGCCGAAAAGATGGATTTCCAGATCCTTGAATTTAATGGTGAAGGGAATCAGGTTCACGCACTTATTGAATATCCTCCTAAGCTTTCAATCTCTCAAATAGTGAACGCACTGAAAGGAGTTTCTAGTCGGCGATACTTCCAGGCAGGATACAAAAAGCCTCACAAGGAGGCTTTTTGTCGTCCTAGCTACTTCTCGGTTTCTGTAGGAGGAGCGCCGCTAGAAATTCTTAAAACATATATTCAAAGCCAAGAAAAGCCGTCCTAAAAGGACGGGGCTTGAATCCCCTCCTTTTGGTCAACAGGAGTTAATTATGAACAGCGATACAGTTGCCACGATCGCTTCCATTATCATCTTAGCTGCTGCTATCTGGGCAGCATTCCTAGTGCTCGAGAGTGTCGCGAAAATAGTGCCTAAATTGCTGGGCGTGACAGTCGCGATCGGGCTTTTGCTGGTTTACCTGCAATTTTACTGGGGCATCGACACTGCATATCTTTGGCAAACTGTCAAGCATTTGCCTGAAGCTTTCAATTTCTCGATCGGCGCCTAAACTACCACTAGCCAGCATTCTCAACAACCTCTCTCGGATAGATATTTTTGTACCTGAAACAAACTATATTTAGCCGATCCCACAAAATACGGTAACTTGATTGACTTACTAGACATAACTGATTTGGGCTGTTAAACTACGGTAAGTCGATCGAGTAATGAGCTATCAACGTGGAAAACGCTAAAAAAGTCAGTGAAGAGTACCAGCTTGCAGGACAACTGACCCAACAGTTGCCAGAAGCTAAGGGCTTTAACGAAGTCTGGTTTAAGAAAATCCGAGGCGGGTTGCTTCTGGCAATTGGATATTTGCTATCACCGCTGTGTTGGTGGAACGACATATTTTTCAATCTGCCAATTGCCTACGCTTTTGGGTATATCTGTAGTTGGCTTTCCCCTGATTTACTGTTTCCTTGCACAATTGTCGGCTACTGGCTTTCCAATATTGTGGGAATTCTGTTGATGCAGCTAGGAACTTTAGATGTTTTGGCCGACAAACCCAAGGAAAAAAACCTCAAAAAAGAGTTATTGACGGGTTTAGTTTCCTCAACTGTCTTCACGGTTGTCATTGTGGCATTGATTCATTTTAATGTTCTCGAGACTCCCGATTTCTTTTCCGGCCAGCAGTCGGTTAACCTCAGCTCTGCTTTACCTGTGACGCTCGTCACTCCAAGGTAGAAGGTCGAATATAAACCCCATAAATAAATCCAGGGTTTTTAATCAGTTACACAGGTAGATATAAGAAAATCAGGGAGCTTTTACACTACAATTTATGTAGTTTTGTTTATTTGCATTTACTTATTTTTACCAAGAATTTTGTAGCTGAACGCGCGGTAAGTTTCAAGCGTGGAAGAGCCAAATTCCTGGCTAGAAATATTGAAATGCGAGTAAGATTTTGCCTGTGTAGCTGTGTTGCAGGAGTCGCGCCAGTTATCTCTTTGTTGGTTGGCAGCGCTTAATTACACAGTTTTTGGGCATAACAGTGAACTACTTATTACTATCCTTTCTCAGCTTTTTTGTGGGCATTATCGTTGGTTTGACTGGAGTTGGCGGAGCCTCGCTCATCACCCCAATGTTAATTTTTGTTTTTCAAATTCCAGCATCAATTGCTATTAGTTCTGATGTCGTAGCTGCCACACTGATGAAAGTTGTTGGCGGCTTCAAACACTGGCAGCAAAAAACCCTCGACTTGCAAGTAGTTAAGTGGCTGGCTTTGGGCAGCGTACCCGGTTCGCTGACTGGCGTGTGGCTTTTACACTGCATCCAATCCAGCGGAAATCAGGACTTAGACAGCATATTGCTGCGCTTTCTCGGAGTAGCCATCGCCCTAATTGTCGCTTTATCGCTGACCCAATTAGTGGTCAAAACATTTTTCCCTAATTTTAAATTGCCTTCCCCCCGTGAATGGGACTTAAATACTAATTATGGCCGTATTTGTACTGTGAGTGCGGCAGCAATTTTAGGCTGCATAGTGGGAATCACTAGCGTGTCTTCCGGTTCGATGTTTGCACTGTTGCTGATTGCTTTTTTCCGCCTGGATACTTCTAAATTGGTGGGTACAGATATTTCCCAGGCGGCAATTTTGTTGATGTTTACATCTGTGGGACACCTCAGCCTCGGAACAGTAAACTGGAGTTTAGTTTTGCCGATTTGGTTGGGTTCGGTGCCGGGAGTTTTGGTAGGTGCTAAATTCTGCCAAATTATGCCTCAACGCCCGCTAAAGTTTGTTATTTACGGAATGTTGGCGATGGCTAGTTGGAAGTTGTATCAAGTCTGAAAAGTTAAACCTAGTGTCAGCCTGCTGTTTGAGTCCACAATCCTCAATAATCCCCCCTAACCCCTAAAAAAAAGGGGGGGACTGTTTGATCCTCCCGAAATCTGCCAGGGTTTGAAACCCACGGGGCTTATAGCAAAAGTCGGTTAAAACAGAGATGTTGCACCATTCTCCATAAGCTTTTTATGAACGGGCAAGATGCCCGTTCCACAAGAAAATTCACACTCTTTGTGGAACAGGCATCTTGCCTGTTCTTAAGATATGAACAGGCAAGATGCCTGTTCCACAAGAAAATTCACTCTTTGTGGAACAGGCATCTTGCCTGTTCTTAAGATATGAACGGGCAAGATGCCTGTTCCACAAGAAAATTCACTCTTTGTGGAACAGGCATCTTGCCTGTTCTTAAGATATGAACAGGCAAGATGTGAGTTAAAACCGACTCAAATAGTAATTTTTAGTGCTTATAGCGAGGACTTTCGCTCTCTCGAAAGGGGTTTCAACCCCTTTCGGACTATAGCTTTAAAAGAAAGAATGAATCAGCCCTGCCCTAGGAGGGGTATGCACGGGGGATCTAGACGGGAATGCAAGCTAGACTTATCAAGGACGATCGTGCAACCTAACCTACAATTTAATAATTGCTGACTAATGCTTCAAGTTCCTCGGCCGTCGGCAATTCTAAATCTTTGAACAAGGCTGTACTGAGGTAGCGTTCGCCATAAGAAGGCTGCACAAAAACTATCAATTTTCCAGCATTTTCGGGACGCTTGCCGACTTGAATTGCGGCAAACAAAGCGGCGCCTGCAGAAATTCCTGACAACAATCCTTCTTCTCTGGCCAGCCGACGGCTGTAAGCGATCGCATCTTCGTCGCTAACTGCGATCGTTTCATCAATTAACTCTGGTTTCAACACTTCCGGGATGAATCCTGCACCAATCCCTTGAATTTTGTGAGCACCAGATTTGCCTCCTGAAAGCACGGGGCTGCTGGCGGGTTCAACTGCGATCGTCCTAAAACTAGACTTTCGCGGTTTAATTACCTCAGCAACTCCAGTAATCGTACCGCCGGTGCCAACTCCAGCAACTAAAAAATCTACTTTACCCTCTGTATCTTCCCAAATTTCCTCAGCCGTTGTTTCCCGGTGAATTTTCGGATTAGCGGGGTTACGAAACTGTTGCAGCATGAAAGCATCGGGGGTTTCTTCTACAATTTCTTCCGCACGGGCGATCGCGCTTAACATCCCTTCATGTCCCGGAGTTAATTCCAACCGAGCTCCGTAAGCTTTCAGCATCGATCGGCGTTCCGTGCTCATCGTATCCGGCATAGTTAAAATCAGACTGTACCCTTTCGCCGCCGCTACCATTGCCAAAGCAATTCCAGTATTTCCTGAAGTCGGTTCAACTAAAATAGTTTTCCCCGGTTGAATTAACCCCGCTTCTTCTGCAGCCTGAATCATGCTCGCCCCGATTCGATCTTTCACCGAAGCAGCCGGATTCATCCCTTCCAATTTTGCCACAATTTGGGCAACTACTCCTTCGGCTTGGGGAATTTTATTGAGCTGAACTAAAGGAGTTCTGCCAATTATTTCTGTAACATCCTTAGCAATTCTCATGGCTTAATTTCTCTCCGCTTAAATGTAGTACATAGGATTTGTTTGTTTGCGAAGATCCCGCTGTTCGCACAAATCTTGTAATGTGTATTTGCCCAAAACCGCGAAAGATGCCTGTCGAGCTTCCTGCCATATTTCTAGCACCGCAGTTTTTTCTATTGTTACAGATTCCGAAACTTTTTGGGTCTGGCCGCTGCCGGATCCTTCGAGAGTCGAAAACACCTCTAGCAAAGTAATCTGCCAAGGCTCTTTCGCCAGCAAATAACCGCCTTTAGCGCCCCGCAGACTCTGGACGATACTCGCACGCCGCAGCACGGCAAGAATTTGGTCTAGATAGCGTTCTGGTATCTCACCAGAAGCAGTAAGTTCGCTTACTGTTAGGGGCGAATCCTTCGGGTGGTGGCTCGCCAGTTCCAAGAGGGCTAACAGGGCATATTGTACTCTAGAAGATAGTTCCACATTCCCCACTGGCGATCGAGTTTAAATTGTACATTATATCATAGTACACAATTCCGGTAGGTGTACAGGTGTTATTATATTTTCATTACAAAAACGGTTGGAGAAATCCCGTGAGCAACGTAAATGTAGGTTTAAGCTGTCGGCACTGTCGGTATTACGAGCAGCACGGACACAGGGGCGGAAACTGCCAGATGCTCGGCGTGGGGGTACAGGGTGGGTGGAAAGCTTGCTCCTTGTTGGTTCCGCCCTTTGCACCGTCTTGGGAACACCCGGAAGCGGGTAGAGCCCGAAAGTCTCAAATGTTGCAGGGAGCGAGTATTTTACAGGCAATACCGCCGCCTTGAAGTAACTGCAAGTAGGTAGGCGGATATATGCTGTCTCATCGTTAAGTTGATTCATACTGAGATATTGCACCATTGTCAGCAACAGGCAAGATGCCTGTTCCACAAGAAAATTTATCTTTTGTGGAACAGGCATCTTGCCTGTTGCTAAAAGGCTAATTGAGAATTGTGCAACATATGAGTTCATACTCACCTACTTAAGGGCAGCCAACAGGTGCGAAATATCGCATCTGTTGGCAGTGAGAAGAAAGAAATCAGGAGAAAGAGAAAAGCAAGTGCGATCGTCGCCCTTGCTTTTGAACTTATTGACCAGTGGATGAGAAAATTTAATCAACGCAAATTCGATACAAATTATATCGTTTCTGCTGGCATCGGAATAATAATTTTCCGAGTCTAGTACGCTCGGGATCCTCGCACTACTTTTTCATTTTGATACAACCGGAGTTGAGATTATCTCCTTCGCAGAC
This sequence comes from Microcoleus sp. C2D2, assembly GCF_036702495.1. Classification (NCBI taxonomy): domain Bacteria; kingdom Bacillati; phylum Cyanobacteriota; class Cyanophyceae; order Oscillatoriales; family Microcoleaceae; genus Microcoleus; species Microcoleus sp. C2D2. The sequence goes on from NZ_JAUBTO010000033.1 coordinate 25,710, forward strand.
AACTCAAAATTTGCTCGAAGATCGCATTGTCAGCGAATAATTTCTTTTGCACCGCATTCCTACCACCTACATCGGCGATCGTAAACTATTAACAGTTAATATCCTTTTATATTTCGTAGTGCCACACCTCGGAAGCTTGCAGAATAATCCGGTGGAGCGGCAGACGATCGATCAAGCCTTGCTGCTCAAAATGACCGAGGGTGCGAGTGACAGTTACGCGACTTGTACCGATGATTTCTGCAATGTCCTGATGCGTTAAAATCATATCGATCAGATGTCCTTGCTCTACCTCAGAACCAAACCTCTTAGCCAGCCAAATTAATAGTTGATAGAGCATAAAATCAACTCTTTTGTAACCTCGCATTACCATAAAAGCTTCAGCCTGCTGAATGTGATTGAGCAAAATATCTCGATTTAGCCAGCGATCGCCAGATAATAGAATTGCCTCGACTTTAGTGAGGCATTCAATTTGAAAAGGATCGCATTTTGAGATCGGTTTGCCGATCGTATCACCAGGTCCCCACAATCCCAAGGTGATAATTGTGCCATCTTCAAGCCACGTTACAGTTCGCACTACTCCAGTTTCAATTCGCCACAGAGCATTGCTTCGGTTGGGCAAGTGCATGCGGCGAGAAAATCTATGTCGGCTCGTTTCATCAAAAGTTTTAGTGGAAACAGAAGCAATAGTCATAGCCAGTTACTGAAAAAATCCAAGTTAGTTTGTACAATTGCAGCAGGATAGTGTTGCTAGCCAAAATCTCTATAAATTCAAGCTTTACTAGATTCCTGCACCGTCTAAAAACTGTGTAATAAATAAATTAGAAGACATAAATAATTCATGTTTTTTAGTCTCACTTGGCTCGGATTCAGTTGCTTTTATCGGAGTTATTTGAGATTTAAAAATTTCAACCTGGTCTTCTAAATCCTTAATTCTATCGAACAAAGCTCGAATTGCTTGAGCTTCCAAATCCGGTATGTTTTGAGAATTTTGAGCATCTTCCACCTGCTTTTTCCGAGAGATGATGCGACCGGGAATTCCTACAACTGTGCAATCGCTAGGGACATCCCGCAGCACTACCGAACCCGCACCAATCCGAACATTATTGCCAATTTGAATATTGCCTAAAACCTTAGCGCCGGCTCCTAGGACTACATTTTCTCCCAGCGTCGGATGCCGTTTTCCTATTTCTTTACCCGTGCCGCCAAGGGTTGCTCCTTGATAAATTACAGCATAATCTCCAAGGATCGCAGTTTCGCCAATTACCACCCCCATGCCGTGGTCGATAAACACGCCCCTACCAATTTTCGCTCCTGGGTGGATCTCAATACCTGTTAAAAAGCGGCTCAGTTGAGAAATCAAGCGCGGTACAAACGGAAGGCCAGCGGAATAAAGCCAGTGTGCCCTCCGGTGCAAAAAAAGTGCTTGCAGTCCGGGATAGCAAAATAATACTTCCAGCCAGTTGCGCGCCGCAGGGTCACGTTCGTAAATAATTTGCAAGTCAGGGAACATATTTAGTCTCGGCGTGTTTGGGTTCTACAGTATCGGCAGGGCCGACGGTTTAAGCTGCATAAAGCAGTATTGGTGTTGGCATTATTACATAATATACTATAACTCGACCGATTTACAGTAGTATATGGGAAAAAAATTTTTCCTTCCCCAGCCCCTTCTAAGCTGCCTCCGATATTTTCCGCGAAATAAACGGTACAGGTTGTCTGACTTCTTGCCGCAGCGGAATCTCGATCGAGAATTCCGTCCCCAATCCCGGCGTCGAATCGCAGCGCAGCACACCCTTGTGCTTTTCTACGACAATCTTATAGCTGATTGACAGTCCCAATCCTGTCCCTTTTCCGGCAGGTTTAGTCGTAAAGAACGGGTCAAACAGCAGTTTTTTGACATTTTCTGGCATACCGGGGCCGTTGTCAGATATCCGCACAATTATTTTGTCGGTACTTGAATATTCTGTGGTTATGGCGATCGCGATCGGATTGGCTTCCGCTGCTTTGGGCCCGCGATCGAGGCTGTAACTCTCAAGGGCGTCGATCGCATTAGCCAGAATATTCATAAACACCTGATTTAATTGTCCGGCATAGCACTCTACTAAAGGTAAATGGCTGTAGTTTTTAACAATTTCGATCGCCGGGCGATCGGCTGTAGCTTTCAGGCGGCTTTGCAGAATTAGCAGAGTGCTGTCAATGCCTTCATGGATGTTGACAGGTTTCATTTCGCTTTCATCTAAGCGAGAAAAATTCCGCAAAGATTGGACGATTTGAACAATGCGATCGGCTCCTATTTTCATCGAGGACAGCAGTTGCGGCAAATCTTCGCACAGAAAGTCAAAGTCAATATTTTCTAAATGCTGTGAAATTTCCGAGGGAGGGGATAAATAGTGTTTTTGGTAGAGTTCTACCAACTCCAACAGATCCCTAGTATATTCGCGGGCGTGGTGAAGATTGCCGTAAATAAAATTAATAGGATTGTTAACTTCGTGGGCGACACCAGCAACTAATAAACCCAAACTAGACATTTTTTCCTGCTGAATCAGTTGAGTTTGAGTTTGCTGCAACTCTTGCAACGTTTGCTCTAGCTGTTGAGATTTAGTCCTGCGTTCTGCTGCTACTTTTTCAATGCGATCGGTATAATTCCACAAGCTCATTATATAAAGTGTCGCAGCCAAACTTAAGATACTCCCAAAAATTAGAACAGTCAAAGAACGCCAAAATCTTAGAGGAGTAATGTACTCTGGCGTTAGCCGCAGTTGCAGCAACCACCTGCGATTTTCAATATTGAGAATGCGGGTGCAACTGCTGCCGTCCGGGCAGTAAGCTCTTTCCCCTATTTGGAGTTGATTTTTAATGTTTTCGTCGGTGATTATCCTCTTAGTCTTCGCTTCGTAAAAGGCAAGGAATTTTTCGGACTCAGGAGCCATCGCATCTTGAAGATACACGTTAACAAAGTTGAGTTTAGTTTCCTGTAAAGCCGATTTAACAATAGCATCAACGAGCAAAACCCCGAGAGTAAAACCTTTCAATGTTTCTGGTTCCATAGCAGGTAAATCTGGCGGCCCTGCTGCGGTATCGCCGGGAGGAGTTTGACTAAAAATTGGCAGGAATACAAAGACGCTGGGTTGATTTTGTGAGGGCAATTTTTGGCGGTCAGTTGCGATAATCTCTTGTCTTTTTGTTGCTTTTTCTAAAGCTAGTCGATTTGCACTCAAATCTACATCTAAATCTATTTCCTTTGTCATAGATTGCGGAGAGTCAGAAACACGGGGAAGCCAAGCGATCGCCTTCAGGCTCGGATGGCGGTAGAGGGCAGAACCAACAAATGTCTTCATTTCTGGTTTTTGAACGCCGTCAAATACGCTGTAAAATGCTCCCGCAGCTCGAATTATTTCTAAATTCCCGCTAACCTCTCTCTGAATGTCTGTAGCTATTTTGTCCAGCCGGTCTTGCAGTTCGGCTTGCATGAATTTGTATTCCCAATTGTATGCAACTGAACAGGCGATCGCAGACAGTCCCAATCCTGCACAAAGTGTTAATCCTGCCTGGATGTAACGGCGATAACTAAGTAAAGTGCTAGTTGCTAAATTCTTGAATTTGTTAGCAGTCATATTCTTCACCTATCTTTTTTCTAGTTCTCGTTCCGAGGCTCTGCCTGGGATTTCTTGTTTTTCTCGTTCTCAGGCTCTGCCTGGGAATGAATTTCAGGAGGCTCTGCCTCCGATTTAGAGCTACGAGACAGCATTACCAGGCACAAGCCTGGTAACGATGTGGGAGCAGTGTTTTGTAGAAGATCGCGGATAGTATTTTGCGTAAGATGCAGTCGCTGATTTAAATTGAATAAGCAGGGAAAGTCATCGCGTGTTTGGGCTTGACGTAAACCTGCTGATCTCGCTTTAACTGGAGAGAATCGAAGCGCTCGCGACTCACGTAAGCTGTTACTACCTGCTCGGATTCTAACACTAACTCGGTTTGTATTTCCCGCCCTAAATGAATGATGCGGCTGACTGTTGCTAACGAAAAACCCGACTCCGGCTTAGTTTTAATTTCCACGTCGTGCGGGCGCAAAAACACTACGTCCGAATGAGCGGCTCCATTATGGCGAGGCGTTGAGGCGTTGCTGGCGAACAAACCCGCAGCATTCGACAGCACATTGACCGGCCCAATAAAACTCATCACAAAAGCTGACGCCGGTTTGTCGTAAATTTCAGCAGGAGTGCCAACTTGTTCGACTCTACCTTTGTTCATCACCACAATTTCATCGGCTACTTCCATAGCTTCTTCTTGGTCGTGAGTCACAAAAACTGTGGTGATGTTAACTTCTTTGTGAAGGTTGTGCAGCCACGATCGCAATTCTTTGCGGACTTTAGCATCTAATGCTCCAAAAGGTTCGTCTAGCAGCAGCACTTTTGGTTGAACTGCTAGAGCTCTGGCCAAAGCAACCCGCTGCCGCTGGCCGCCGGAAAGTTGCGAAGGATAGCGATCGCCCAAACCTGTCAACTGCACTAAATCCAAAAGTTCCTCAACCCGCCTGCTAATAGATCCTTTAGGAACTTTGCGAATTTCCATCGCAAAAGCAATATTTTTCCGAATACTCATGTGTTTGAATAAAGCGTAGTGCTGAAACACAAAACCGATATGCCGTTCCTGCACCGACTGATGAGTAGCATTTTCACCAATCAGGTAAATCTCACCGCTGTCCGGCGGTTCTAGCCCCGCGATCATCCTCAGCAGAGTCGATTTCCCAGAACCGGAAGGTCCCAACAGCGCGACTAAAGAGCCCTTTTTAATTTCCAAATTCACGTTGTCAATTGCGTGGAAGGAGCCGAAGTGTTTCGATACGTTCTGAATTGTAATGCTCATCAAAAATTTGGGTTTGAAACCCCGTCCTTTTAGGACGGCTTTACATTGGATGGGGGGAGGATTAGTCCCCCTTTTCTTGCTTGCTACCGCCTTGAATATACTGACGACGTTCGACGTTTTGTATTCGCCTTTCGCCTGGACAGTTACAGGCTCGTGCTTTGTACCTGTACGCATAGCAAGTGGCTGTAAGCCCGTGTGTATATATCCCTTCGCCGCTGACTATCCGAGAGGTTAAAAACTAGGGAAGCATTCTTAACGTCGCTTGGTGTACCACCACCATATAGTTCAGCTTGTCTCGAAGACCCAGGCTAGACACTGGTTTGGCCTCAAATTAAGAAGGTGGTGAGTCTTCCGCTTTCAAGCCCCATCCCTTTAGGGTGGGGTTAGTGACGAGTCTATTTACCTATTTTCGGAGTGAAAAAAGCTAACTCCGCTTAGCTGACCGAGTTACAGTAGTATATCCTGAAAATAATATTTATTCTGCAACCCCTGTAACTTTTTGTATTGTATGGAGAGGCCCGGATGATGGGGACTGCGCTTGAAAGTTGACGCTGGCGGGTCGTCCGAGTTAAGCCGCGAGGGTTTCGAGATGTGGCTGTATCGTTCAGTTGACAGTTGACAGTTGACAGTTGACAGTTGACCGCAAGATAGCGACCTCTACCTGGAAGGAAGAGGATTGGAGTAATGAATAGTCTTCTTTTAATTTCTCCCGATCGGGCTTGGGGCTTTAAACCAATTCTTTCTGGTAAAGGCGATAAATGCGATAAATGCGATCGTCAGTCAATTAGGGAAAAATTAAATGTCCCCGCCCGCAGTATGCAGGTTAAATGCCCAACAGCTTAGCAGCAATGGCTGTTTTGCGGTAGTCTGCTGGCCTGAGGATTCCCCGACTCTGGAGAATTCGCCAGTGCCGGCAATATTGAAGATTTCACGTAGGAATTGCTCAATCTGAGGTGCGATCGCACACAATTTAGATCACAATAGTTTATTCAGAAGCCAGCCAGCTTCAGCTTTGAGAAACTGAGAGAATAGTAAATTCTAACAAAAACACCACTATGGGAAAACCAACAGGCTTTATCGAATTCTTGCGCGAATTGCCCTCCGAACTCTCACCAGTCGAGAGAGTCCACAACTGGGACGAATTTCACCTGCCGATGGATGAGGACAAACTCCGCACCCAAGGCGCGCGCTGCATGGATTGCGGCATTCCGTTTTGCCACACGGGTACCGTCATCAGCGGCATGGCAAGCGGCTGCCCGATTAACAACCTCATCCCCGAATGGAACGACCTAGTATATCGCGGACTGTGGAAAGAAGCCCTAGACAGACTCCACAAAACCAACAACTTCCCTGAATTCACCGGCCGCGTCTGTCCCGCACCCTGCGAAGGCGCCTGCGTCCTCGGCATCAACAACCCGCCAGTCACGATTAAAAACATCGAAGCCTCGATTATCGACAAAGGCTGGGATGAAGGCTGGATTACTGCCGAACCGCCAGCCAAACGCACCGGCAAAAAAATCGCCGTCATCGGTTCCGGGCCCGCCGGTTTGTCCGCCGCCGCCCAACTCAACAAAGCCGGTCATTGGGTAACAGTATACGAAAGAGCCGATCGACCAGGCGGCCTGCTAATGTATGGCATCCCCAACATGAAGCTAGACAAAGAACAAGTCGTAATGCGCCGCCTGAAAGTCCTCGAAGACGAAGGCGTGACATTCGTCTGCAACACCGAAGTCGGCAAAGACTTACCAGCCGAACAATTGCTAAAAGAATACGACTCCGTTGTGCTCTGTACCGGCGCCACCAAACCCCGCGACTTGGGCATCCCCGGCCGGGAATTAAAAGGCATCCACTTCGCAATGGACTTCCTGACAGCCAACACCAAAGCAGTTCTCGACAAGAGCACCAACGGCAACTTCATCTCCGCCGAAGGCAAAGATATCGTCATCATCGGCGGTGGCGACACCGGCACCGACTGCGTGGGTACCTCCATCCGCCACGGCTGCAAAAGCCTGGTACAGCTAGAAATCATGCCCAAACCGCCCTCGGAACGGGCGGCCAACAATCCCTGGCCGGAATGGCCGAAAGTCTACCGCCTCGACTACGGCCAAGAAGAAGCTGCGGCCAAATTCGGCGACGACCCCCGCGGCTATCTCACCACGGCGACAAAGTTCGAGGGCGACGAAAACGGCAATGTCAAAGCCGTGCACACCGTTGAGGTGGAGTGGGCGAAAAACGAGAAAGGGCAGTTTATTCCGAAACAAATCCCGGGCACGGAAAAAGTGTTGCCGGCGCAGCTTGTGTTGCTGGCGATGGGCTTCCTCGGCCCGGAACAGCCCTTGCTGGATGCCCTGGGATTGGAACGGGACGCCCGCAGCAACGTGAAAGCCGAGCACGAAAAATATACAACCAGCATTCCGGGAGTTTTCGCGGCTGGGGACTGTCGCCGCGGACAAAGTTTGGTGGTTTGGGCGATTAATGAAGGGCGCGGCGTGGCCCGGGAGTGCGACCTTTATCTGATGGGGAGCACTGATTTGCCGTAAGACACAGGCTTGAGGCATTGGTTTGTAGTAAGGACTTCTGTCCGGCAGGGGTTTCAACCCCTGCCTCAAAGCTAAAGTCCTCTTGCATAGGACTGAGGAACTCATTAGTCCTATGCAAGAGGACTTTAGCTAAAAGCCCCGTGGAATTCATTCGCTGGCGGACTAGAGTTTTGACACTCCCCAACCTAAAGGTGTGGGGATTCTTGCTTCATCCGTCCTCTCTAGAATTATTGCTAATCCCCTGTTTGGATACGTCCACAAGCGCACACTCCCGGCCCGACCGCATTTGAAATGATTTACTTAATTGTTTGTTCCTCTTTCCTACACGCTAGTCGCACGTAGCTGAGCATTGTAGACGGGGAGAACCCAATATTGGCTATCTAGGCGTTTTATCGCGTTGCCATTTCTCTCTTAACATAGTATTCCAGAATGTGTCAAGAGAAAGCCGTCATAAAATGACGGGGCTTGTACCCAAAATTTTGGTCACAAATGGGTTCTTGGCTGGGAACCAGTTATTTTTCCATCTAAAATCTAAAATCTAAAATCCAAAATAGATTGACGGCGGCCCCCCTCTGCGGCTACGCTTTGAAGTTAGAGGTTGCTAAAGCTTGTAGAGAAAGCAGCCGGCGTTGCCCAAAAATCTAGTTGCACTGCCCAAAGCTGCTACCAACAGCAATGGACAGCTAACCGCCAAACTGTGCGTGGCAGTCTGGAGGCTAATTGAGAATCCTAACATTCTCTGTAGCCGCCCTGCTATGTGTTCATCTGCGGGGCGGCTAGGTTTTTGGGTTTTCCTAGAAAACCCAAAATCAAGGAGAACATATTATGTCACAGGAATTCGTGCCTGACGATAACTTATCCGTAAGCGTTGCCCTCGGAGAGGATCGTCCAAATTCAGACTCAGCAATATCCGAACAGGATGTGGTGCTGTTAACGGTTGTTGGTTCGCCCTCAGGTGTCAGGGAAACCATACTGACTTTGTACCGACTGGGTTTTGCCCAAGTTGGCGATTGGAGTCCCCTACAGCGTGCGGCAAATCCGAAGCAGGTGATGAGTGTGCTGATTCGCAGGCGGAAGCGCAAAGCGTAGGTGTTCGCTGGTTCCCAACCAATAACCCAGATTAACCTGATGTTCGATCGCTTTCAACTAAAACAGCAGGAGTCCCGCACTCTACCTGAAAGGTGAGTGTCGGGAGGAATGCGCGGCAGATAGAGGGGTTCGATACCCCGAAAGCTGCCAATACGCTACAATAAAAACAGCAAAACTTCACTATTTGAAAATGTCCCAAGTTCTTACAGTCTCTTGCAAATTGGAAGTATCGCAGCAGCAGGTTGAAAAGCTGAATGCGGTACTGACTGCCTTTGCAAAATGCTGTGAGTACGTGAACACCCATACACCCGAAAAGCTGACGAATCAGATTGCTGTTCAGTCCTTGATTTACAAGGAAGCGCGATCGCATTCTGGGCTGTCTGCTCAAATGACGATTCACGCAATTCGTAGAGTTTGCGCTAATCGCAAAACGGCAAAGCAAAAGGTTAAGCCCGTTAAGAAGTTTGCCCCCACTTCTGCCACTTACGACGCGAGAACTTTCACCTTCGGCGAATCGGATTGGTTGGTCAGCTTGACCATGCTCAAGGGCAGAGAAAAGTTTAAGCTGCACATTGGTAATTACCAAAAACACTTGCTGCAAGGACAAGACCCCAAAACGGCAACTTTGGTAAAGCGCAACGATGGCAGCTTTTATCTGAACATTCAGCTTGAGTCTGAGCCACCAGAGAAACAAAAGACTGATGATGTCTTGGGTGTTGATTTGGGACGCACAGACATTGCTTGTACATCTGCTGGAGAGAAATTCAGTGGCAAACAGGTAACACAAGCCAGAGACAGATATAGCCGTGTACGGGCTTCGTTACAGCGTAAAGCGTCCAAAGGCACAAGGTCGGCTCGTAGAAGGGCGAGACAGATTTTGCAACGGTTGAGTGGACGAGAACGGAGATTCCAGACATGGCTGAACCATACCATCAGCTATCGACTGATCCAGCAAGCCAAGACATCAAATCAGGCTATTACCCTGGAAGACTTGACCGGAATCAGAGAGCGTACCAATGAACTGTCACGGTCTAAAACAGAACGGAGACGCAGCAATAGTTGGGCGTTCTACCAGTTGCGCCAATTCCTGACCTATAAAGGCGTGAAATTTGGCGTTGATGTAAGACTGGTCGATCCGCGCTATACCTCGAAAACTTGTCACTGTTGCAAGGTGATTGGCAATCGCCAAGGTAAGCGGTTTGAGTGCCTGAATGAGCGATGCGGATGGATTGGCGATGCCGATGTGAATGGAGCAAGAAATATTGCTACTTTGGGGCAGATCGTAAACCTGCCCGGAGGTTCCGAGATAATGTCCTGCAAAGAGCAGGAAGTTGTCTTGAGGGCTACTGAAAGCCCGCACTCTATGCAAAGCATGAGTGTCGGGTAGTTTACAAAATGTAGATTCCGATTTACCTTTGGGCGGGGGCGGGTTTATTATATTGTTGGTTTCAGGCATAGATAGTTGGTGAAACCCGCCCCGACGATGGCCTGTAGGGGCCCGTGAGCCAACGATATTTGCCCCTAACCGACAATCTCAAAAACCCGCCCCGGCAATTGTATTATTCGCGATCGCTCCTCTATGATATAATGTCAAATCGGTTTTGAAAATTCGCGATCGAACTGGGCGGTTGAAACCGCTTCTTGTCAAACGAAGTCCGCCTAAGCGCTGGCGCGCTGGCTTCGCCCACGCGGACTAAAGAATAAAGTAGGAGGCGCCGTGTCCTTCCTCATAGCCCTACAAACCTCAACCAAAACTGTCAACAACATAGATAGAACTATCCGTACCGCCTAGCAGAATCAAACTGCTGTCATCGCTGCCTAAATCTCGACTGCCGGCAATTCCTCGATTCAGAATTTGAATGAGTCTTTGAGCACTAAAGGATTCCAATTCTACATAATTACCTGATTCCAACCACTCCAATTCTTCAGGGGATAAATCTTGGCGAATTGGTGGCGGTAATTCTCTAGCATCTCGTGCCGAACTCTCAGAACTTAGAACAAACATATTGTCGCCAGCCGCAATAATTTGCCTGGGTAGAATTCCGACATCAATAATTATCGCGCTGCTATCTGAGAACCAATTAGGACTCGTGCGTAGGTGGTCAACTAAACCAATTCCTCGGGGAGTGCAATCGTGCAAAGCGTAGACTTTTAAGTCAGGATTTCGGCGCAGCATTTCCATAGTTGTGTCGAAGATATTTTGAGGATATCCGGTAATGCTGAAGACTGCACAGTTGTTTTCAAAGTGAAAATTGTTGGCAATTAAAAATTGGGCAATTTCCGGGCGATCGCACACAACTAATCTGTCAAAACTGTAAGCGCTGACATCAGGACTAACGGCGGTATTTGCATTTAGAGCGCGGGGAGGCGGCAGCAATTTAGTCATAGAGTTAATTAGTACCCAATGATTAATCCAGCCTTGAAACTGATTTAACTCAATAGTAAAATCTTGACTATTGGCAGGTTTTTTGTCAATTTTTCGGGTTCCCAAATAGATAGATAGCATTCCGATAGCAGAGCTAGCTAAAAACAGCGGAAAGGAACTTGATAACAGAGTTACACCTATTCCAAATACCAGAACTATTCCTCCCCAAATTTGCAAAGTTTTTGCAAATTTCTGGCGTTGTTTGTACGGATACTTGCTAGAACGGCTAGCAGTAAAAGTTCCTGCAATCAATAAACTATTTATTACAAACATTCCCAACATGAAAGCTAGACTCCCTTCAGGAAATAGAGCTGCTGTCCACATAAAAACAAAGATACTCGAAACTATATTAATAATGAGGTATATTGGGATTGTGTAGAACTGTCCATAAATTTTTGGTCTCGATCGCTTGTCTAAAAGGTAAAATAACTGCTTAGGGGTAAAAAATAGCGTATCGTTAACAGAAATATCAGCGATCGCCTTGGCAAACATCGGGTCAGTTATTTTGACACCACTCATTCGAGTCGGTTCAAAAGCAAACTGATGGTTGCATCGTATACAGCGACCCCTATTGGCCGTGCGATCTTTTAACTTATTGTCAGTTTGGCAGTTGATGCACTTCATAAAAATCTCCTGTTGATTATTCAAAAAACTTGATTTGCTAGCAAAATGCTGTAATCTTCTCTGCGGCGAATCAGGCGATGTCGGCTATTTTCTAACAGCACTTCCGCTGGTCTGGGACGGTGCAAAAAGTGCGACGACATGGCATAGCCGTAAGCTCCGACATCTAAAATAGCAACGATTTCCCCGATCGCCAAAGCTGGCAGTTGACAGTTTTTCCCCAAATAATCCCGCGAATAAGTAGTATTGCCGCAAACATCAGTAAGATGTAGAGCATCCCGGCAACTCCAGGTATAAATCTCTCGATAACCGCCGTGAACAGACGGCACTGAAAGATTAGCAACAGTAGTATCTACACCGACAATTTGTTTGGCTTCTTGCCATTTTGTCGAAACAACTTGAGCGAGCAAAGTAGCACATCCTGCTACAACCGATCGCCCTGGTTCAATTATTAACTCAATTTCGCGGTCTAGTTGGCTAATTTTGCTGGTTAATTCTGCTCCGAACAGTTCCCAGTCAAAGGCTGTACCCCCGCTGCGGTAAGGATAGCCAAAACCGCCGCCAAAATCGAGATATTCCCAATCTGGCAATTGCTGCGCTACGGCAATTATAGTATCAATTACTTGAGTAAAAGCTGCGGTAGAATTAGTACCCGTACCGCGATAAAAATGCAAGCCGCTGAGCTTTAATCCGGCTTTTCTAGCTAGGGCGATTGCTGCGGTCAATTCGCTCGATCGCACTCCTATTCGACTCTCTCCTGTTAGTTCGGGCAAATTCAGTCTCAAACCCAAACGAGGCGGTTCTAAAATCTGTTGGTTTTCCCTGAGATATTGATAAACTTCACAGCACAACTGCAACTGAGCAAGACTGTCGAAATTCAGAGTTTTGACACCCCATTTGAGAAGTTGTGCCATCTCAGTTTGGTGCAAGTTGCTGCCGCTGTAAACAATGTTTTTGGGTGCAAAACCTGCCTGAATTCCTAAATAAATATCTCCCGGTGTATTGGCGTGCAGTCCCCACCCGCAAGCTTGAAAAATTTGCAGCAGTGCGACGCTGCCATTGGTGACGCTGGCAAAACAAAATTGTGTTCGCGGATAGGAAATTGCTTTAGTAATGCGGGCGATTGTCCGGCGCAAAATATCGCTTTGATAAATGTAAAGCGGCGAACCGTAGCTAGTTAATAATTCTTGAGCTAGGGAAAGAGTTAAAGGAGTTTGTTGGAGAATTGATTGGCGTTCGGCAATTGTTGACATATACCTGTTTTAAACGAACCGCGAAGACGCGAAGGACACAAAGTAAGAGAAGAGAAGAGAAGAGAAGGGCAAGGGTTGATAAAAGATGTTGATTTTATTCTTGCCAGCGCTGGCGGTAATTCCAAAGGGAGCGAGGCAACCAAAATGGATGATTCCAAGACTTGTTTTTGATATCCTCACCTAAAATTTGCGATCGCCAATTTTGCCACATAATTAATAGCCAAATAATTTCGCCAATGCGGCGGCCTTGAATTCCCGCTGCGAATTTGCCGGACACAATTTGAGCAGCTAAATCGGGTTGCCAGCGTTTCTCTGACTGCAGCACGGCAGGGTTTAACCAATGGCCAATTTGATGCCAAAATTCATTAAAACACCAGGAGGTTAAGGGAACTCCCATACCCCGCTTTTCTCGCCAAACTATTTCTGCAGGCAGCCAATTTTCGACGCTTCGTTTGAGGATGTATTTCTCGCAAGCACCCCGCAAACACAATTCTCCTGAGAGTTTAAATGTCCAGTCTGTTAAGGCAAAATCGCAAAAGGGCGATCGCACTTTTAGACCAAAAGCTAGAGCTAAATTAGCAGCACGGGGATGGATGTTCTGCGCGCCTTTGAGCATCAGCCCCGCGCGGCGGAGGCGATGGAGCAAAGACCCGCCTCTAGCCGGATTAAGAGCCTCTAGCAGCCAATCTTGAGGGTGCAAATTCTGAATTTGAGTGTAAATTTGCGGCTGGTAAACTTTAGTTTCGTATCCCCACATCCTGTGAAAAGTTCGCAGGTATTGCAGGGCAAAAGCTCCGTCTCCGGCTGGATTTGCGGCTTGATAAATACCCGCTGCAATCAGGGGTTTATTAGTCCATCCCGCAAATAACTGATCGCCGCCTTCGCCGTTGAAAACGAGATCGGTTTCTTGACTCGCAGCTTCATTTAAAAGGTACAGAGGCACTGTAACTCCGTCGCCAAAAGGCAAATCTAAAGCTTTGACAGCAGAATGCAAAACTTGTTTGATCCGGTGCGGCCTGGCATCTACTTTTACTAAGGGAATTTTCAGCGAGTAGGCAACTTGTTCTGCCCAAGGATATTCAGGAATTCCGGCTTCGCCAAAGTCGAGAGTATAAGCGCGCACTTTGACTCCGGCTTTTACTAATAAAGCTGCGACCACTGAGGAATCTAAACCGCCTGATAGAAATACTCCGACAGTTTCACTGCTGTTTAAATCGGAAATTTGACGCTCAACTGCATCTTTAAGTAAGTTTTGCAATTGGGCGATCGCTTCTGCTTCTTCTTGTATTTTTTCTGAACTTTCTCCCCATTCCAACAACCGTTTTGAGTGGGGTTCAAAAATGACACAGCTATCTCGATCGCACTCCCAAGTCAATTCGGTTCCTGCGGGAACGGCGAACACATTTTTGACTGGAGTTAAAGGAGTTGGGACATAGGAAAAACAGCTATAACCGTACAAACCGGGAATGCTTACCTCTGGCTGTTGACAAATATTTAACAGCAGTTGCAAACTCGATGCAAACCAAATACTCTGCCCGATTTGCGTCCAGTAAAGCGTTACTCGCCCGAAGGGTTCCCTTCCCAAAATCAGGCAATTTTCTCGAACGTTTACCCAGGCATCAGGTAACAGCAAACCGTTAGTTGATGGATAAGTACACAGTCCAGATGCTGAGAGGGCGGCGATTTGCAAAGTACCCTCGCCCTTTTTGGTGGGCAAGTCTGGCGCGCCATCGATTTCGGTACTAGCAACATTCCAAATGGGGTGATTTGGGCCGCCTGCGGTGGAGAAACTGGAAGAATCCTCGACTTTTTGAACAGGAATTTCTCTGACAGACTGGCTGATACTTTTCGCCAGCAGCGGTTCCAATTTGTGGCGAGAACCGCAGCCCCAGTATCCTAAAAATTGACGCGGTTTGTTGGTGATTCCCATATTAAAATTTATCCATAGGCGAGTTTTTGATAATTATTTAACTTCAAAGGATGCACTGCCGATCGCACGACTTTCAACGAACATTTTAACTTGCCAATTTCCGGTAGCAGCAGCAGTACCAATTTGGTAGCGGCATTGAGTATTCCAGATAGGTTTGTCGATTTCGCGAGTCTGATAGCGGTTTTGTTTGACAACTTGGCCGCTGGGGTCAATCCAATCGCAAGATAAGGACAGTTTTTTCCCTATCGGTGCATCTTTCAACGTAGTACGATAAAATATTTCAGGATTATTTTGGCGGGAAATAACTGTCAAATTCCCACCATCATCCTGCACCGAGGTTATGCGGTTTTGTTGAATTGAAACGCGATCGATCGCTTGTCGGTTTTGCTGAATGTAGAATCCGGTAAGTGCGATCGCCCCCGCCGCAGCCGCAGCCAATCCTCCTGCAATCCACCGATTTCGCCGCTGCTGCTGGGCCAGTGCTTCCCGACGCTGCAACTGGATTAAAGCTTCATTTAGCAACTCGGGAGGCAAGCTTAATTCCTGCAAAATTTCTTTGACTTCTTCGGAATCAAGTTGAGATTGCCGGAGATTAGAAAGGCGTTCTACTTCAGCTACTATTTGCGTTAGTTGAGTTTGAGTCAGTCGATTTTCCATATATTAAGATGCGGTAGGAGTTTGTCCTGCGGCTTACTGACATCAGTTCATTAACATTATGAAACAGGCTGAGCTTCAAGTCAATTCATAAATTTCATAATTTTGAGTTCATAAAAGTCATACTGCAGATTCGACGTTTATGAAATACACCCGGATCGCGATGCCCGTAGGGACACCGCACCGTGCCTATTGGTCTCAACTTAAGCTGTCAGCCCACCCGGTAGTCCGCCAGGGGTTGAAACCCCTGTCTAATAGCTAAAGTCCTCGCTATGAGGACTAATGAGTTTAAAAATTCCGCGTTGCTGAATACAGTTAGGAATTCAGATTTCGGAATTCCTATAAGACAAGTAAGCTGTCGCGCATTTAAATTGTATATTCAGGGCAGGCGGGACACCCCACAAGACTTTGATTTTTTTTTGACATACAATTTAAATGCAGAATAGCTTATGGTGAGTTTTGTAACATCAAGCGAAAAGTTGATTCATACCGTGAATTAGCAATGCCAAAGATGCTTCTTCTGGGTCTTTTTTAGAGGACTTTAGCTTTGAGGCAGGGAATTCATTCCCTGTCGGACTGTCGGACTACCTGTTTAACGTTAAGTTGAGACCAATGGGCACGGTGCGGTGTCCCTACAAGGGCTATAGCGGTTCTCAAAAAAGTGAGGTATGCCCTATGCCCACGGAGGCCACGGAGGCCACGGAGGCCACGGAGGCCACGGAGGCCATGAGTACCTCATATGAGAGCTCGAAAGGCTATATGTACTTACTTACTAGCAAAAGTGCTGTATATCATTTCCACTCGCCTTGCAGGGTAAAAGCCGCCCAATAATAGGGCGATTTCCATTTTTCCTGCTGCATCATTTCAATCTGTGCGGCCCTCAAAGCTGCCGCCGGCGCTAACTTTTGTTGCACCATTTTTTGATAAAACTTTTGCATTAACACAGCAGTTCCTTCATCATCCACATTCCACAAACTCACCGCCACCCGCTGCGCCCCCGCATACATAAAACCCCTTGTTAATCCCACCATTCCTTCGCCTTTAACATTCTGTCCCATTCCCGATTGACAAGCACTTAAAACCACTAAATTTGCCGCCAGTTTCAAGTTAAAAATATCCGTGAGGCGCAAAAAACCATTGACAATATTGCCCTTGTCATCTACCATGGACATCACAATTCCTGACAGTTCGGGATTTTGGCTGTTGGCAATGCCGTGGGTGGCGAAGTGAACGATTTGATAATTGGCTAAACTGCCGTCGGTAGCGGTAGTGCGACTGGCATCGAAATCAATTTTTTGACTGCTAGAAGCTGAGGGAAATAAGCTGGATATTGTTTGGGCTTCTTGGCCGGTAAAGGGTAGGCGTTCGGGCGGCCATTGCCGATTAGAAGCACGAAGCGAGCGATTTAAACCGAGGTTATTTTCTTCTAATTTTTCTGTTGTTGCTTGGGTGATTTTTCCTTTAATTCTTTCATCGTCTGGACTAAAAACAGGATCTGCTAAAATTGCTAAAGTTTGGCTGGGCGGTTTTCTATCTCCGTAATTTTGCCTGAGAATGGCGAGAGTTGAGGCGGAAGGCAGGGTAATAATTTCATGTTCGAGAATTAAGGGAACATTGGTATTTTGTCCGGCGGTTTTCGCAAGAGTTAAAGCTGGAAAAGGGGTATAGTGCAGCACGCCGTCGGGAACAATTAATAAGCGTTTGTTTCTTAATTTGGCTGCTGCGGGCTGTAAAATTAATTGACCCAGATTTGCACTCGCTTCGGCAACTTTTTGGGGAATATATTTGTCATATTTGCTAGTTATTGCCGTGCGGAAAGCTCTTGCTGCTGTTTCAATGTCGGCGCGTTTTGGCAATTCATAGCTAGTTAGCCCGGTTGATGTTACAACCCACAAATAACTGCGGTCTTCGCCGAGGGAATACTGCAATAAAATCGTGTTGTCATCTAGAATCTGTTTCTGAATTTCTGGCAGTGTTAAAGGTTGGGGTTGGGTGAGGGCCGCATAGCGGGGGCTGGCGGTACGAATCTCGGTTTGAATTTGCTGATATTGTTCCAAAAGTGCGAGGCGCTGTTTGTCGATTTCATCGGCTTGAGTAGGGTTGGGGTTGGGGCTGCTGATTGCTTCGATGCGCTGCTTTTCAAGGGCATCGAGTTGCTGTTGCACGCTCTTTTCTTGTTGCAGTAAATCGGGGGAAATACCTTCGCGAATGTTGGCGTTACTTTCTTGCAGGAGTTCGAGGAGACTTCGGGCCCTCGAACGTTCGCTGGCTTCTAAGGCTTTTGTATCATAACCGGATTTAGGATTAGTTTTATGCAGTTGCATTAACAAATCGATGTAGAATTCGTAGTAGTCCTGTACTGTGGCAAAGTATGAGCTGCGGAGTTCTGGGCTGGCTATTTTGGTGCGGAGGTTTTCGATAATTTTGAGAGAGGATTCAATGTCATTGAGGGCTTCGGTAAGATTGTTTTGGTTGCGTTTGACAGTAGCAATTCTGTAAAGGATGGTAGCTTCTACATTGCGATCGCCTACTGCCCGACTCAGGGGAAGGGGCTGGCTGTAATACTCTAGCGCCTTCTGTTGTTCTCCCAATGCTGAGTAGACACTGCCAATGTTGGTGAGGGTGTAAGCTTCCCCACGGCGATCGCCGATTGCCCGCCATAGGGGAAGCGACTGGCTGTAATACTCTAGCGCTTTCTGTTGTTCTCCCAATTCTGAGTAGACACTGCCTATGTCATTGAGGGTGAGAGCTTCCCCACGGCGATCGCCGGTTGCCCGAAATAGGGGAAGCGACTGGCTGTAATACTCTAGCGCTTTCTGTTTTTCTCCCAATGCTGGGTAGACACGGCCGATGTCGTTGAGGGTGTAAGCTTCCCCACGGCGATCGCCGATTGCCCGAAATAGGGGAAGGGACTGACTGTAATACTCTAGCGCTTTCTGTTTTTCTCCCAAGTCTGAGTAGGCAGTGCCGAGGTTGAGGAGGGTAGTAGCTTCCCCGCCGCGATCGCCGGTTGCCCGAAATAGGGGAAGCGACTGGCTGTAATACTCTAGCGCTTTCTGTTGTTCTCCCAATTGGGAGTAGACACTGCCGATGTTGTTGAGGGTGCTAGCTTCCCCACGGAGATCGCCTACTGCCCGTCTCAGGGGAAGCGACTGGCTGTAATACTCTAGCGCTTTCTGTTGTTCTCCCAATTCTGAGTAGACACTGCCGATGTTGTTGAGGGTGGTAGCTTCCCCACGGCGATCGCCCGCTGCCTGGCTCAGGGTAAGAGACTGGCTGTAATACTCTAGCGCTTTCTGCTTTTCTCCCAATTCTGAGTAGACATTGCCGATGTTGTTGAGGGTGGTAGCTTCCCCGCGGAGATCGCCTACTGCCCGTCTCAGGGGAAGCGACTGGCCCAAATACTCTAGCGCTTTCTGTTTTTCTCCCAATTGGGAGTAGACACTGCCGATGTTGTTGAGGGTGGTAGCTTCCCCGCGGAGATCGCCTACTGCCTGTCTCAGGGGAAGCGACTGGCTGTAATACTCTAGCGCTTTCTGTTTTTCTCCCAATTGGGAGTAGACTAAGCCGATGTTGTTGAGGGTCATAGCTTCCCCGCGGAGATCGCCCGCTTCTCGATACAATTTTAATGCTATTTCAAACTGGGCGATCGCACCTCTTAAAGCTTCCGCTGTTCCTTGCTGGTATAGTTTCTCTGCTTCTTCATATACTTTTGCAGCAGCGTCGTTACTGCCAATTTGTGCTGTTTGTAAGACTTTACCAACGGGCACGGCTGCTGCCACTGGCTGACTTAACTGAAGCGAAAGCGCGATCGACATACCAGCCAAAAACCATTGAGTGCGATCGAACATAGCCAGCCCTTTTGTATTTGCTTCAATCTTACTCACTAGCCCGCTTAGTGTAAAGGCAGGAAAAAGTCAGGGCGATCGGTCTTTTTCCTGAATACAAAACAATTGGCAAACGCCACCCAATTGCTAAAATCAGCGAGTAGTGCGATTCCCTGCGGGATAGCTATGCCCGCGCGAACTTTTTCCTAAAATGAGCAACATCCTAATTGCCTCCCATCCCCTAAAAACCCACTGGGATTGCCCCGAGTGCGGCGGCACAGGTACAGTCAGCCCAGAAACTTGCCCCGTATGCCTCGGAGCAAAATACATCGATCTCGCTGCCATCACTAACTGGATGCTCGATTTTATGGAATCTCGCGGCTGCAACCCTGATGAAATCGAGCAATTGCGAACCGAAAACCCAGACCCGCTGACCTTAACTTTTTGCCTCGAAATTTGTATAGCGCTTAAATAAACAACGAAAACTTATGTTAGAATTTATAGCATTAAAAAATCATGCCAATTTGAACTGATGAGCGCTATCAAAGCAGGACAAAAATACTCAAAAAACAATATCTATAAAGGCTTCAATTTTGAACAGCACAAACATTTGGGGCTATACATTAAACACCGGAGAGATGAAGCACTAAGCCTGAGTGTTGTATCTAGTTGGTGCTGCGGTACAACCTCAAAAGTTTCCAGGTTAGCTTGCAAGATGGAGCGTGCATTGTCAACCCTTAAGTGTAACCTAGATAACATCGTTTGTGGTGAAGTCCCACCCAATCACGTTCTTTTCAGAAACGGCTACAACTCTGAAATTGATCCAATAAAATGCTACTACGGGCAAACTGAGTTCGCCCAACAGTGGCACAAGGAGTTTATCGCGGGGTTTAGAGAAGAATTTCATGAACAACCATCAGAAGGACTTCGTCCACCGCTCAATCTACCCAGACGATGTAATGGCTTCACGCTGGACGAACATCTCCACGTAGCTAAGATTATGTATTGTCAGATTAGGCAGTCAGCAATCACAACCATCCTGATATGGAATGCTTATGGAAGCAATTCTAAGGCAACCGAGGCAGCTTATAAATGGTGGAAAGCGGCAACTGCCCTAGTCTCGGAACTTCATGAAGTCTCAGGTGAGATTGGTATATATGCCACAACATATCCTACTGACGAAGCCGAGCGATTTGAGGTACAAATTGCTGCGGATCAGAGCTTTGCTGAGCCGCTGAGAATGCCATTGCAAAAATCTCTTCTTCAAAAGGCTGTGGTGGCTAATGCCGGAAAAGTCACTAACGATAAGTACAACCTGGATCTCGGATTGGATTGGCTAAAAGTCAACATCACTTATCCCTAATTACCAATTTACCAATTACCAATATTTATTTGCCCTGCACAGGATGTTGACCGTAATAAGGCAAAGCATCCGACCAAGCAGGGCGACTTCCTTGTTTCCACTCCAAATAAGCCAATTCCAACACACTAGAAACCGACGAGCCCAACTCGCTGCCCACTTCAATTAACTGATAGGAATTTTCCCAACTTTCCAACTTTTCCTGCCAAGATTCCGCCGTCATCACCGTATCAGGAAACAACTCAGTTAAACCAGAATCTTTGTTAACTGAATAAACAGCGCCAAACAATTGTCCCCGCTGTGCAGGCATTTGCAGCGCGATGCTCAAAAGCCCCCCCTTAGCAACGGGAGGTTCCGCACTCAAAAGCCCCCCCTTAGCAAGGGGGGGTTGGGGGGGTGCAGCCCAAGCCACAGCGGCCAAAGTTGAAATCGCAAAAACAGGAATATCCAACTGTTGAGCCAAAGTCCGCGCCGTCACCATACCCATGCGAGTCCCCGTGAAACCTCCGGGCCCCTTCGCCACTGCAATAAAAGCCAAATCCGCCCAAGTTTGCGGTTGAATAAACTCTACTAAATGCTGGTGCAAATCAGTTGCTAAACTGCGCCCCAAATTCCAAGTTTGACAGCGAGAATCGCCGGCAAAATTGCTGATGGCTAAACCTAATTCGGGAGTTGCCGTGTGGAAGGCTAAGCCGTATTTTTTAACTGATGTTCCGTCTTGGGGGTTGCTATTCACGATTAATGATAATTTTCCTTAACAAAAAACAGAGGCGAAGCCACAACTAAGCAACCCAAAAGAATGCCAAATATTCCCGTATTTAAAATCCTTGAATTCCCCATGCCCCCACTCATCAAAAACAGCACTACTAAACTTGCAAATAAATTGTTATTTGCAAATTCTTTATTTTGGGAAACTTGATGCTTGACGGTCATAAAACCAGACGAAACTATTAGCGCGAACCAAGAATTAAAAATTACTATTTGAGAGCCAAAGATAAACCAAACTAAGGCAAACATTAGCGAATCTATCCAAAAATCCTTAGTTTTCAACTTCGGCAGCCAAAAATTTTGGGTAGCAACAGGGGCGATTTTCTTGAGTAATTTATTGTATTTCAGCCGCCGGAGTTTGTTCCTCAATTTAATCTTGGGATCGATTTGCAATAATTGCTTCCATTCGGGGACGCGAGAATTGTTGACTCTTCCCAACAGCTTAACGGCTGCGACTTTATTTAAGTGCAAATCGGTGAGTCGGGTGGCAATTATTTGAGATAAGTGCGGATAGTAAACGGGGTTGTCTTCGGTTCTGTTGATGACGATATTGAGCTGTTGCTTGGCTTGACTGACTTGGATTGTAACATTGTACGGGGCGATCGCCTCTTGCAAAGCTTCCTGGATTTCGGCTTGCTGTTGGCGAGTAAAAAGCAACACGCCAGGCGCAGGTGTAACCACCCGTTCTGCTGGCGTTTCCGGCGCGTCTAGCACCGGCTGTGCGTCTAAATACACAGGTTTGGGGTTCAAGTGCCGGAGGACTGCTGATGCTGAACTGTAGCGCCGCTTGGTGGCACTTTGGAGCATGGTGTCGAGGATGCGGCCCAAATCGTCGCTAACAGCAGTCTTCAAATAATTTCGCCAAGCCCAAGAATCCTCTGTGCTGTCGAACAAATCGAAGGGAGGAATTTCAGTCAGCAAGTGAATGCAGGTAACGCCCAAACTGTAGATATCGCTGGCAAAAACTGCTTTCCCCATCAATTGTTCTGGGGCTGTATAAGCAGCACTGCCGATGATTGTTCCAGTTTGTGGCAATCCGGTTGCTGTTACTTTCTTAGCTGCACCAAAGTCTACTAAAACAATATCTTTTTGGAAAGGAGAGGGTTGATAGGAATTTTCTAAGGCGGATAAAGGGGCTGGAGATAGCCGGCGGCGAATGATATTTTCTGGTTTGATATCGCGGTGAATGACTTTGGATTTGTGGACGAAGTGGAGCACTGGCAATAAATCGTTGAGGATTTGCCGAATTTGAGTTTCGGTGAATGCTCCTTTTTGTTCTAATTCTCGGGCTAGGTTTTTGCCGTCTATAAATTCTTGTACTAAATACTGTCTCCCGTCTTGTTCAAAATGCGCGATTAATTCGGGAATCTGGGGATGTTTTCCCAATGTTTCTAGCTGGGCGGCTTCTTGGTGAAATAGTTGAGCGGCTTTTTGGCCTGCGGTATTTTGCGGGAAAGATTGCTTGATTACGCACTGCGAAAAAATCACAGGTTTGGTTTCATCAACTGCTAGAAATGTTCTGCCAAAGCCTCCTTGTCCGATCGGCTTTATGGTCCGGTAGCGAGATGCTGATGGCGTTTCTGCGTCAAGTGTTAACAACAATTTTGAGCCGCAACTTTGGCACAATTCTGCATCACCTGGGTTTTGCGGATTGTGACAAGTTGGGTTTAAGCAATAGCTCATTGGATTTTAGATTTTAGATTTTAGATTTTAGATTTTAGATGGGGAATGGGGAATTGGGAATTGGGCATCGGGAATGGGGAATTGGGCATCGGGCATCGGGAATTGAAAATTGGGAATTGAATATTGGAAATGGGAAATTGAAAATAGGGTAAAAAGAAGAAACAAGAAAAGGAGAGCGTTTTATTTTTTTCCTTCTTCCTTCTTCCCTCTTCCTTCTTCCTTCTTCCCTCTTCCTTCTTCCTTCTTCCTTCTTCCTTCTTCCTTCTTCCTTCTTCCCTCTTCCTTCTTCCTTAAGTCGGGACGAGTTCGCCTGGCCGCAATGATGCCCATTTGCCGGTCTCTTGCTTGAAACTTTGACACCCGACTACATCCCATTCCATTTCAATTTCGTCTTGGCGGGGACGGATGTTGACGTTGATGGTGGGTTCTACGGGGTCGAAATCGGGTGTTTCAGTGAGGTGAATCTGTTCGTGCTGTTCTTCTACGGCGTGGTAGGTGAAGCAGCGGTCTACATAGTGGCAGTTAATACAAATACACATTCTTGATATCCTCTGTGCATTTCAAAAAGATTGGTGAATTTCGAGCTTTCTGTTAATCTAGCGTAGCAAGAGCTTAATTGTTTGTAAGTTTGTTTATTTTTGTTGCGATGCCGATTAGTTTGCCCTCTGCATTATCTCCTGATACTTGGCCGTTTGATTTGGAAATGCTGACACCGCCTGCTTATCTGGTGGGGGGTGCGGTGCGGGATGCGCTGCTCGGGCGCCGATCGCACTATTTTGATTTGGATTTCGTTATGCTAACACGGGCGGTGAAGACTGCTCGAAAAATTGCCGATCGCGCGAAAGCTGGATTTGTCTTGTTGGATGCGGAACGCCAAATTGCGCGGGTGGTGTTTGCCGGCGGTACGGCGGATTTTGCGCAAGCGGAAGGGGGGAGTCTCGAGGAGGATTTGCTGCGCCGGGATTTTCGGATAAATGCGATCGGCTGCAATCCTTTTACCGGAGAAATCATCGATCCTTTGGACGGTCAAACTGATTTGCGGTTGGGTTTGCTGCGGATGATTTCGCGGTCAAATTTGGAGGACGATCCGCTGAGGTTATTAAGAGCTTACCGCCAAGCGGCGCAGTTGGGTTTTGCGATCGAAGCTGAAACTCAATCTGCGATTCGGGAATTGGCGCCGCTGTTGAGTCGGGTAGCGGTGGAACGGGTGCGGACGGAATTGGGTTATTTGTTGAGCAATCCTGACGGTGTTCCTTGGATTTGTCGCGGTTGCGAAGACGGTTTGTTTTCGATTTGGTTTGAAAGTGCGATCGAGCGTTTTGATATTTTGACAAAAATTGATGCGTCTGCTGCCAAGTTAGCGACAGTTTATCCAGATTTGGGGAGAGAATTTTCGCGATCGATTCGAGATACGATTAAAACGCCGTTGTTGGCGGTTGCGAAGTTGGCCCTTTTGGCAGATTCCGACCCGACAATTGCTGAAACCCAGTTGCTGCGGTTGAAGTACAGCAATGCAGAGATTAAAAGTGCGATCGGGCTTTTGAAATACTTGCCCACATTGCCAGCAAAACCTATCGCGGAAATGTCTTTGAGAGAACAGTATTTTTTGTTTCGGGATGTAGGAATAGTATTTCCCGTTTTAGCGGTTTTGGCGGTGGCGGCGGGAGTTGCGATTGATGAAATTTCACTATTAATTAATCGCTATCTCGATAGGGATGATATTATTGCTCATCCCACA
Organism: Microcoleus sp. C2D2; assembly: GCF_036702495.1. Taxonomy (NCBI): domain Bacteria; kingdom Bacillati; phylum Cyanobacteriota; class Cyanophyceae; order Oscillatoriales; family Microcoleaceae; genus Microcoleus; species Microcoleus sp. C2D2. Next base: position 50,461 of record NZ_JAUBTO010000033.1, read on the forward strand.
CAATTAGTTAGTGGCAATAATTTAATGGAATATTTAAATTTGCCCAGAAGTCCGCGCATCGGTCAATTGTTAATGGAGATTCAATTAGCGCGGGTGGAGGGTAGGATTGCGACTCGCGAAGATGCGCTGAAATTGGCGGCAGAGTTGGTAGATAAATCAGTTGAAGTTTAGATTTTCCACTAATGTTAGAAACGGGCTCTTCGGCCCGTGAAGCGAGAAACTTAATTGTATTGTGGGCCGTTGCTCAGAGCAACGCCCTAAAAAGTTAGTATACAATGGTGCACAATGTGCATATTAACTGATATCTTGCACCATTGTCAGCAACAGGCAAGATGCCTGTTCCACAAAATATAAATTTTCTCGCTTCACAGGCATCTTGCCTGTTCATAAAAGGCTAATTGACAATGGTGCAACATATGAGTATTAAACAACATCCCTTAATTCTGCCGGCAATTCAAACTTGCCATCGGCACCCGGTTCAAACTCAACAACTTTCAACACAGCATCAACATTCAGCGGCCCGTAAATGTGCGGATAATTTTCACCCGCAGCCAATTCATACTTAATTTCAGCTTGCACTTTGTCCGAGTCAATCGAAAGCAGCAGCAATCCTGTTTGTCCCACAAAAAATTTATTAGCAGATTTAAGAACTTGCGGCAGAGTCGAACAGTGGATAAATCCTTCAGAACCTAGCGTATCTCCGCGATAGGATTGAACTTGTTTTGCTTGTTCCCACTGTTGGCTGCGGGTGATGTGAAAAATAATGCTCATAATTGAATAAGTTCTAGGTTTAATCGACAATTGGCAGCAAAATTTGAGAGGGACAATTTCCGCCACCACTTACTGTCAGCGTGATAATGTTAGCATCGATCGCCCGCGCTTCACCGTCCGGCGCACCCGTTCCCGGATTCACGTCGTAAGCGGGAAAACAAGCCGCACTCAAACTCAGACGCAACGCATTACCTTTGGCAATTTACATACAAGTTGCTTGCAGCACAATTCTCACAGGTATTTCACCTGAATTTACCCGGACGTAACCTTGAGTAAAATTGTAGACGCTGCCGCTATCTTTGACCTCAGAAAGTATCCCACACAAATCAAAACTCGGCGCATCGGCGGTACAAAATACTTCGACAATTATATCTCCAGCTAAGTGCAAATCTGCTGTTAGCGGTGCCGAAGTGTATGTTAAAACATCGGTGCGACAGTCAATAGTCGATCGCTCCATCGCGCCTGCAGGAAATGCAGCGTGACCTCCCAAGGATGGCACCAGCCGCCAAGGGTCATGTACGAATATATCATCAGTGCAAACATCCGCGCAACTCTCTGTTAAAATACCCCCATCTGCTCTCATCGCGGCAAGTCCGGTACTTGCTAAAAAATAAGATTTATGATTATTATTAGGCCATTTATCAAAATTCCGCCAATCATTCCTCCCCATCTCAAATAGCGAAATCGGCAGATCGTCTAATATTCCTGTATCAACTCCTTTGAGGAAGCGATCGAACCAGCGAATTTGCAACTCATCCACAGGATTTGAAGCTGCAAAACCATAATCCAACGCTCCAACTTTTCGCCCCCAAGGTAAATGCGCCCAAGGCCAATTATCAAATGCTGCGGACAGGAACTCCGGCTCGCCATTTCCTTGTAAAGATCGATTGTTCCCCGCAAATAAGTATCAAACCAACCGCCAACGTGCAGCATTGGCAAGTCTAAATCTTTGATGTTTGCCGATAACTTTTCCCAATACTCGCTCGGTCGATAATTATCCAACCAATCGTGATAATATGAGTCTGGGGCCAGATTTTTAATAATCTCAGGACGCGCCGGCACGGTATCGTGTAGCGGGAGATTTCTCGAAGCTGCATAAAAGGCTTGATAGGCAGAAATATCGGTTTTTAAGCGAGCGGTTTCTGCGGCTAGCTGAATTGCCCAGCCGAGATTTGATTGCAGACAAAACGCGCCGCCGCCCTAGGCCCAATCTGCGTATAAATTACCGCCTACCATTGCCGGACAAATTGTGATTAATGCGCTCGGTTTAGCAGCCGCAGTGTAGAGTTGAGTCATGCCTTGGTAGGAAAAACCGTACATTCCGACTTTGCCGTTACTTCCCGGCAAATTAGCTGCCCAATTGACGGTATCAAAACCGTCTTGTGTTTCGCTAACAAATAGATTAAACTCCCCTTCGGAAGTGCCGCGTCCCCGCACGTCTTGGATGACAACGATGTAGCCGTGTTTGCGTACCATGCGGGATGGGAATATACTACTGTAGAGGCGATCGCCCTTCCGTAAGGTTGCCGCATTAATAATACTGGAAATTCACCCGCAGCATCGGGGCGGTAGATGTCAGCATCTAAACGCAGGCTATCTGTAGTTAGCATTGACGCTGTTTCTTTCGGACGAAGTTTCAGCATAAATCCTAAAGAACATCAACTAAAAAAGTTCGTAGTAACTGACATCTTGCACCATTCTCGATAAATCTTTTATGGGCGGGCAGGATGCCCACCCCACAAGAAAGTTCACTCTTCGCTTCACAGGCCGGAAAGCCTGTTCTTGATAATGGTGCAAGATGTGAGTAGTAACTGACATCTTGCACCATTCTCGATAAATCTTTTAGGGGCGGGCTCTCCTGCCCACCCCACAATAAAATTCACTCTTCGCTTCACAGGCCGGAAAGCCTGTTCTTGATAATGGTGCAACATCTCAGTAGTAAGGTCTTTAGCTTTTTCTTTAAGGACTCAAGTCCTTACTACAAACCTAGGACTCAAGTCCTTACTACAAACCTAGCGCGATACGAGTACATCCGATCGCCCGAGAACTCTCATATCTTCCTCATCGAGTTCGACTGGTGTACCGCTGCGAATTAGTTCCACAAAATCCTCATTCGGCACCATAATGCACAAAGTGTACAAACGTTCAGTGCCCGTATTCTCAATTACGTGAGTGCCAGTTGGAGGCACTAACAAACTATCTCCCGGTTGAATACTAACTGTTTTGCCGTCGCAGGTTGCTTGCCCTGTTCCTTTGAGTACAAAAAACATTTCTACTGCGAATTGATGGCGGTTGGGAGGAGTTTTGCCGCCCACATCGAAAATCTCCACGCAAACTGTTAATGAAACATTGGCTATTACCGGATCGAAGACGATAGCTAATCTATTAGTATCGCCCGGACTGATGCGAAATGCTTGGTAGTCTTTCGGAGACTTTATAACAGGAATCATGCAGTGGTTTGTCATGTTTTTTTGTTAGTTGTCAGTTGTTAGGTTTCTGCTGTTATTAGTGAGAATCCCGAGTCATTAGTTCAGGACTTACGAAACCGGCTTTGTCTTAAAAATGGTTGTTTGATAACTAAAGATTTACGAAGAAACCAGGTTTCTGGCATCGAGTAAGTCCTGTGGCAATTTAGCCTCAAAAATTTATTCCTAGTGACTAATGACTAATGACTAATGACTAATGACCAATGACTGCTATTTAATTGCTTCTAACATAGCCTGAGAATCCGACAAAAAGCCAAAACATTGTTTGACGTTATAAAGAGTAGCTTGCCAGCAATACTCGGGAGATGTCGTAGCTGTACAATCTTTGACTAAAATACAGTCGTAACTGAGAAAATTAGCATCTTGCAGTGTAGCCATGACGCACTGATCGGCGTTTACTCCTCCGAATAAAAGTGTAGTTCTACCGAGGTTCCGCAAGATGCTATCTAAAGGAGTATCCCAAAAGCCACTCATCCGATATTTATCAACGCAAATATCCTCGGGATTCGGTGTCAATTCATCGACAACTGCGGCCGCCCAACTCCCTGCCATCAGTACAGGTGCGCCGTTTTTTGGCAGCGGATCTCCCAAACCTACGCCGTCGCCTGTGGGATTGTAAACGTGACGGGAAGCTGCACTAATATTGAGCAAATCGGGGCGGTTCCCCCAGTTGATCCAAATAATTGGCACTGCGTGCGATCGCAATTTTGGCAGCAAATTTTTTAAAGGATTAATTGGAGTTCGGGCGGGCGTTACATCCACGCCAATATGTGCTAGCCAACCGTCGGGATGACAGAAATCATTTTGCATATCTATCACCAACATTGCTGCTTTTGCTAAGTCCAAACGCAGAGTTTTAGTTTCTGTTTCCAGAGTAACAGGTTGAGGCGCGATCGGCGAGCGGGTGATATCGGCAATTTTGGCATCAACTTTCCAAGCATTCGGCGGTACGCCCAAGGTGCGGAGAGTATCAGAATTCATAGGGATTGTGACTCAAAAACACTTTCAATTTTATCACCATTTGATTGTTACTAACTTGTCATATCTTAAATCTTTACTAGAATTAAGTATCAGGGGCAACTTTTTGATGAATTTTATGATTTATTAACTTTCTTAAAGCTGGGCGATCGCCAATGTTAGCGCCATGCAATCATAATAAAAATTAATGTAAATTTACAAAAGGGTAAATCTGTGAGCTTTACAATTCAAAATGCTTTAATTCCGGTTGAGAGCGGTTACGAAACCGCAGAGGTGCAAGTGGTGGATAATTGCATAAGTGCGATCGCGCCCAATCACCCTTCTTTTAATTCCCCCGCTTACCAAGGGGGGAACCCCCCCTCTAATTCCCCCGCTTACCAAGGGGGGGATAGGGGGGTGAAACAGTTATTGACGGCAAAAATAAGCTGCTGCTACCCGGTTTTGTCAACGCCCACACTCACTCTTCAGAAATGTGGCAACGAGGCATTATTCCCCCTTTGCCGCTGGAGTTGTGGATTGCCGAATTATACGATTTTACCCCTCTCGATCCCGAACAAGTTTACTTGAGCGCCTTGGGAACTGCGGTTGAAACATTGCTGTAGGGCGGTACAAGTGTAGTCGATCATTTAGTTTTGATTCCGGGGCAAGAATTAGAAATAATCGCCGCCGCAGTTCGCGCTTATCAAGAAATCGGTATCCGCGCTTTTATCGGGCCGTTAATTCAAGATCAATCCCTGACAGCGGGAATGCCTTCTGGCGATAGCGGTATCGAACACGCGGCTTACATTCGATCGACTAAGGCAACTTTGGAATTAATGGAAACAGCCATAAAACAGTTTCACAATCCCGAAAAAGGTGTTAATATGTTGGTGGCGCCGACGGGAATTCAACTGCGTTCTGATGCTTTGTTTGAAGGCTGCATCGAATTGAGCGATCGCTACAATCTTTGTCGCCACGCCCACCTATTAGAAACTTCCGCGCAAAAACAGTTAGCCCACGAAAAATACGGCTGTAGCGCTGTCGAACACCTGCAAATAATTGGTTATTTTAGTCCACGGACTTCCTTAGCGCACTGCGTTTGGCTGGACGATTCCGACATAGCGATTATGGCAGAAACTGGAGCGACAGCCGTACACAATCCCCTCAGCAACTTGCGCCTGGGAAGCGGGATTGCACCGATTTTGAAATACCGTCAAGCGGGAGTCAACGTATCTTTTGGCTGCGACGGCGCTGCTAGCAATGACTCTCAAGATTTGCTGGAAGCGATTAAAATTGGTTCGATTTTGCACAATATCACCGATTTGGATTACCGCCAATGGATTACACCGCGCCAGTCTGTAGAAATGGCATCCCTGGGAGGAGCAAAAGGCTTGAATCTCGCCGAGGAAATGGGTTCCTTGACAGTCGGTAAAAAAGCAGATATTGTGCTGTATGATTTAACCAGTTTATCATTGCTGCCGCGCACCGATCCGATTGGCTTGCTAATATTGGGACGCCCGACTAATGCGGTAGACAGCGTTTGGGTCAACGGCAAGCAAATTGTCACAGAAGGTAAGGTGAAAACGATCGATGTTGATGCTTTGAGGCGGGAATTATTCGATCGCAGCGAGTGGACGAGCAAGCGTCAATCGCAAACGGTGGGCGAGATTGAAGCCCATTACCGCCAAGTGATGAAAGTGCAAGGTTATTCTTAAAAGCTATCCTCTGTTTCCCTAAAATACGATCCTGTCCTTTGCTACAATCTCAAGTACCATTAGACACCGTATTTTAGGGAAGCATCACCAGCGTTAAAAGTCAGTAGAATTATCCCATACAGCCTCAAACAAAAAATATCGGTAACAATAAAGGCAGCAAAAGTAAATTAATTAAAACAGGTAAGTCATAATAGAAAAGTAAGATCGCTCCCCAACTAGAGATAACTGTTATGTCATGGAAAACCAGGCTGGCTACTGCTGCCATCATTACATTAGCAATTTTCGCAGAATTAGCGCCGGCACTTAAAATTAACCCCATCAACCTCGCAAATCCTAATCACTCAAAAGCTGCAGCCATGACACCCCTTAACAACGAGAGCGATGTAGACGCCAGACTGGTTGCAGCTAATACCAAATTTGGTTTTAACTTGTTCAACACCCTAAGCAAACAACAGCCGAATAAAAATATCTTTATTTCCCCTACTTCTGTCGCCCTCGCACTGTCAATGACATACAACGGAGTCAGCGGAGAAACCAAACAAGAAATGACAAAAGTTCTCGAATTTACGGGAATGACTCCGCAAGAAATCAACGCAGCAAATCAAGCTTTGCAAAATAGTTTTCCGAAAGTTGACCCCAATGTCCAAGTATTAATTGCTAACTCGCTTTGGGCGCAACAAGGCTTCTCCTTAAAACCAAAATTTCTGCAAACAAATCAAAAATACTACAATGCTAATGTTACCGAACTAGACTTTATAAATCCGCAAGCTATTAGCATCATTAACAACTGGGTGAGCCAAAAAACTCAAGGAAAAATCGATAGAATTGTCGATAAAATTAGCCCCGGTGGAGTCTTGTTTTTGATTAACGCTATCTATTTCAAAGGCAACTGGCAAACGCCCTTTGATAAATCTCAAACTGCGAACAAAACTTTCTCTTTAACCGACGGCAGTTCAAAACAGCATCCGATGATGTCCCAGAAAGGTAATTTTGGGTACTACGAAACAGACCAATTTCAAGCAGTCAGTTTACCTTACGGAAAAGAAGGCGCTCTGGCTATGTATATTTTCTTGCCCCACTCCAATAGCAATTTGCCCACTTTCTTGCAGCAATTAACACCAGAAAACTGGAATCAATGGATGCAAGAATTTACAAATAGAAATGGTACTATTGAAATACCCCGCTTCAAAATAGAGTATGAAGTTGAACTCGAAAACACACTCACAGCTTTGGGAATGGCAGGATTTTTTTATAGTTCAAAAGCAGATTTTTCTCCGATGACTGATAACGACGTAGCAGTAGATTCAGTAAAACACAAAACATTTGTCGAAGTGAACGAAGAAGGTACAGAAGCAGCCGCCGTCACTTCCATCAGGTTTAGCAGATCTGGATCGCCTTTTCAAATGAATGTAAACCGTCCATTCTTTTCTGCCATTCAAGACCAGAGTACAGGAACAATATTATTTATGGGTACCATTGTTGACCCCCAATAATATCAAAAATAGTAGGTGCGTCAGGAAATGTTCGATCGACTTTTAATAAAATAACCCTAGCTGACGCACGCTAACAAGCTAATTATACGGTAAAATATCAGTCTAAAAATAATCATATTTGCGACAAATTGATGATTAAATTGCACAAATGGCAGCGGATACTGGCTTTAATAGTTGTTTTTGCGATCGCCCTTACCTCCTCCGCGATTTTATCCCCCCGTCTCTTAGCTCAAACCCCGCCCAAAACCCCAACAACCGAAGTGCGCGGCGTCTGGCTGACGAACATTGACAGCGACGTTATCTTCTCGCGCAACAACATCATTAACGCTGTAAATCGACTGGATAAACTCAATTTCAATACCATCTATCCCACGGTTTGGCAAGGAGGGTATACGCTTTATCCGAGCGCTGCAGCCGAACGAGTATTCGGACAGTCGATCGACCCATCGCCCGGATTGAAAGACCGAGACATTCTCAAAGAAATTATAGCACAATCCCGCCAAAAAGGTATAGCAGTAATCCCCTGGTTTGAGTTTGGTTTCATGGCTCCCGCCGAATCAGAATTAGCCACACTTCACCCAGACTGGCTGGCGCAGCGACGCGACGGTTCAACTATTTGGAAAGAAGGCGAACACGAGCGAGTTTGGCTGAATCCCTTTCATCCCCAAGTGCAGCAATTTATCTTAGATTTAATCCTAGAAATTGTCGATAATTATGATATAGATGGCATTCAATTTGACGACCATTTCGGCTTGCCAGTAGAATTTGGCTACGAGCCGTTAACAGTGTCAATGTATCAGGAACAAATCAAAAGCCCTCCCTCCGACGACGCCCGCGAAACCTTCTGGGTGCGCTGGCGCGCTGACAAAATTAACGACTTCGTGGGCAGAGTTTCCCGCGCCATCAAATCCCGCAAAGAAAAATGTATTGTCAGCTTATCTCCCAACCCTTTTCACTTTGCTTTACCCGCCCACTTGCAGGACTGGTTTACCTGGGAAAGACGCGGCTATATCGACGACATTGTGTTGCAGGTTTATCGCAGCGATATCAAGCGTTTTAGTGCCGAACTGGAACGGGAAGAAGTTAAATTGGCTAAACTTAACATTCCAACTGCGATCGGCATTTTAACAGGTCTTAAAAATAATTCCGTGCCCCTAAAACAAATTCAAGAACAAGTGCAAGAAGTGCGAAAAAGAGATTTCGCTGGCGTGTCGTTCTTTTTTTACGAAAGTTTGTCGAATTGGGCTAGCGAAACCCCCGAACAGCGCAATTCGGCTTTGCAAGAATTATTCCCCACAAAGATGCAGCGCCCGCCATCCGAAGGCAGAATTTGAAACCCACGGTTAAAATGAGAAAAATGCTACAGCGCTTATGAATTGTCCTCTTATCTTTGAGCGCTTTCCTAACAATTGGCTATCTCAGTCCCAGAAAGTGGGAAAATTACTCGCAAGCAGATTGCACAATCTCCGCACAGGTTAACTCTTTTTTTTAAGGAATAAGCCATCGCCCTTGACCGCTTGTTTACAATTTACTTCACCTTATTGTCAAGTTCCCGAAACACTAGCTCCGTCAATGTGCGACAAGTAGCATCAAGAGTATCGGCGAGCCGTCTGCCGCGTTTTTTGGCTGCCTCGGCATCGAAAGCGCAACCTATGAAATATTCTCGCAGTTCTAACTGAATAGTGGTGTAGGTATGCCCTGTGAGTTTCTGAGGCTCGATGCGACAGTTCACGTAAGTCCACAAAGTGCCGCGAGTATTCGCGCACCCTGTCGAGTTGCCACCACCGCAACCGGCTCTAACTTGACCGCTGGAGTTCTCGACTTTGCCGAGGCCGCAAGCTTGCCGAAAGCGACGCAAAGCTGTTTTCTTGGGCAGGCAGAGGAAGTCTTCAAAGGGGTATATTCGAGGGTAGTATCCATCAGAGCTCCCTATAACCGAAGGCAAATAGATCGAACACGGGCGTGGTACCGATAGAACATATTGTCAACGAGGCAAATCGGGTAGCCAAAACATCCCTTAACCGCACTTATCATACCTCAATTCAGCAACGCCGAAATTAGCTCGCTCACGCGCAAGCCGTGGCGGTAGCTGAGGAGTATAATAAGATAATTGCGGGTGGCGAGAAAAGTATTTTTGTTTGCCTTTGCTACCGCTATAAGCTGCTCCACCTCTAATTCCAGCAAGTATTCTCTACTTCTTTTAGATGCGTTAGTAGGTTTCATTGAGTATGCAATTCGTGTCAAAAAAGCAGTTAGTACACGGGTCGGAAACACCTACTCATTCGTCGTTGAATGCGATTGCACTATCCAAAACACACATTGTGAATACTAGCATGGCAGATGTGTGTGTGAAGTGTCGTTCGTGCTGGAAGTCACGGAAGGGCGAAGATTTGAACCTCCCAATACTCATAGGGAAAAGAGGTGAAAACAGGGAGGTAAGAGCGAACACCTGCAAACCAACTCCAAAAAAGCGGACTCAGCAACCAAGATGCTTTAACTCTGTGGGCGTGTAGACTTGGCGCTGATAATCGCACTTGGGCGTGACGCAACATTCAATCCCGTCTGCTGAGAGCATACCAGGCAATTTTTTACTACACCTTGGACGTTTGACGAGAAAACACTTACTTACCCAAGAGCCTGCGATTTTAACTTTTTTCACATACGCTCCTTGCCACGCGTACTTCCGAGCAAGATCCTATTCTGACGTTGATAAGGATTCAACCATTGGGGACTCCTTACAGATAGAGCGCTTGGGACGGTGAAGACCGACTCCGAGCGGCTACATTCGTCTATGGTTAGATTCTGGAATTGAGACAATTGCATTAATGCTAGCGAACACTCTACGGCAAGTCCAAGATATCCTGAGTCCGACTATGGGAATCCTAGACCATAATATGAGATTTCGCGCGTGGAGTATGTCGCATTGTATCTCGATCGACCTAGTGGCTATATTTTATATAGCAATCCTTGCAGGAGTCATAAATTTTTTACCCCACCCCAGCCCTCCCCGAAGCCGCGGGGAGGGAGTAAGAAATTCACAAATGATTTAGGATTGCTATAGTAATCATAAAAAATTAAAGGATGAAGGAAGAAAGAAGAAGGAAAAATGAAGAAGGAAGGCAACGGATGGATGTAACGGATGTAAGGGGGGTAACGGATTTAACGGATAGAAGGAAGAAGGAAGAAGGAAGAAGGATGTCTCTAAAAATCTTTTTCCCCAAACAAAAAGCGCCCCTATTTCTAGGAGCGCTTTTTGTTAATCAAAGACTAAAACTTAGCCGTTGATAGAAGGAGCAACCATTGCTACTGGGGTGACTTCACTAGCAGCCAAGTCGAGAGGGAAGTTGTGAGCGTTGCGCTCGTGCATGACTTCCATACCCAAGTTAGCGCGGTTGATCACATCAGCCCAAGTGTTGATGACGCGACCTTGTGAGTCGATAATCGA
>NZ_JAUBTO010000034.1:0-37913 GCF_036702495.1 Microcoleus sp. C2D2
AATTGGTTATCAAATGGGGACGGAAACTTAAAAACAAAGGAAATGCTATTATCACAATTTAAATGCGAAACAGCTTAAGCTTTTTATTAACAGGCAAGATGCCTGTTCCACAATAAAATTTACTCTTCGCTTCACAGGCATCTTGCCTGTTCTTGAGAATGGTGCAAGATGTGAGTTTATTTAACCTGATATTTTGCACAATTCTCAAAAGTTCAATGTTCTTTTGGGGTGTTACTCCTAGTCCGCCGGGGAGCGGGTTTGTGCTGCTATGATAAAATAAGTTAAGGAAATTTTACATTGAGAGCCGTGACAGGACAACAGCTAGTATCTGCAACGAGTTTTGAAAAGTTAATTTGGACTTGGAAAGGTCACAAAATCCAATATACCGTCCAAGGAACCGGCCGCCCTGCGATCTTGATTCACGGATTTGGGGCTTCGATCGGACATTGGCGGCAAAATATCCCCGTACTCGCGGCCGGCGGCTATCGTGTATTTGCTTTGGACTTGCTGGGATTCGGTGCTTCCGCCAAACCAGCCCTAGATTACACTCTGGAATTGTGGGAAGAATTGCTGACAGATTTCTCGGCGGCGCTGGTACAAGAACCGGCTGTATTTGTCGGGAATTCGATCGGCGCTTTGCTGAGTTTGATGGTAGTCGCCAACCATCCAGAAATATCAGCCGGCGGTGTCTTAATCAACTGTGCTGGCGGGCTCAACCACCGGCCGGACGAACTGAATTTCCCGCTGCGAGTAGTGATGGGGAGTTTTACTAAATTAGTTCGATCGCCCCTGATCGGCCCGTTTGTATTCAACAACATCCGCCAAAAACACCGCATCCGCAACACCCTGCGCCAAGTCTACAGCAACCACGAAGCAATCACCGACGAACTCGTAGAACTCCTGCACGCCCCCTCCTGCGAGCCCGGAGCTCAAAAAGTGTTTGCCTCCATACTCACAGCCCCAGCAGGCCCTCAACCCTCAGAACTGCTGCCCAAAGTCGATCGTCCGTTATTGGTACTTTGGGGCGCAAACGACCCCTGGACGCCCATCGCCGGCAGCCAGATTTATCAACAATTGGCCGCCAACGGTAAACCAGTGAAATTTGTTTCAATTCCCAACACAGGCCACTGTCCCCACGACGAGCGGCCCAGTGAAGTCAACGCTCTGATTTTGGACTGGCTGGCGGAAGTCAAGTAAAATTTTTCCGATCGAGGCAAGCCTTGGGCGATCCAGTCAAACCCTTGCAGTGCAAAAGTTTTGCCTCGATCCACCGCACCGGCACCCCGGCAACAGCCGACTCAAAAAACTATTTTTGTAAAAAGTATTGACACAATTTACTGAGTCGGCTATAGTGATGGACGTGTGAGGAGCGAACCAGAAGAAGCACCGAGACGAAACACGGCCAGTCGTCGGTGCTTTTTCTGTTGAAAAGCATTTTTAAGAGTTTTAAATTATCTATAATTCACATCCCCCATATCTGTAAGCCCGCCCCCCCTTCTTCATTTCTTCCTTCGCGTTCTTCGCGTCTTCGCGGTTCGTTAAATAAATATTCAGATGCTGCAAAAAAAGTAATTGACTGGACTCGATCTCAAAAAACCCGAAAGTGTGGATTTTTTTTCTAATCAAAACTTGATTGCATCGAACTCAAAACTAGACAGTTATATAATAACTTAAATATTGTCCCTGAGTCGGGGCGGATTTATCTAGATTTTTTCCAGATGTCGGCAAACCCGCCCCTGCGGTATTTGTGCTACAAATATCAGCGATCGCCCAAAACAAATTGTTCGATCGCAGCAGCCACCCCGTCTTCCTCCACATCCGGCGCCACCCAATTAGCAGAAGCCTTCACGCCATCAGGAGCATTGCCCATCGCCACGCCCACGCCCGCGTAGGCAATCATTTCTACATCATTAAAATTGTCGCCGATCGCCATCACGTTCGCCGCCTGCAAACCCAAAAATTCCTCCGCTAAATACTGCACGGCATCTCCCTTATTCGCCAAAGGATGCGTAGCTTCAAAAAAAGTAGCAACCGATCGAGTCAAATAAAGCTCCGCAGGCGTGTAGCGCAGCCGCATACTGCTGAGCAAGCCGTCGAGTACCCCCGGATTGTCGCACAAAGCCAAAACTTTCGTCGGTTCCCCCGGAAGATCTCGCCGCAAATCTTTAAGCGCGATCGGTTCAATGCCCGATCGTTGGGCATAAATTCGGGTAGCTTCGGTAATTTCCGGCACGTAAAGTTTGTCGTCAATGTAGAAATGGATCGAAAGCAGCGGGCGCAAATGCGATTCTTCCAAAGAATCTAACAGTTGCAGAGCAGTTGGTTTCGACAGCGGCAAGTGCCTGAGCCGCTTTTGAGTAGCCGGATCTTGAATCCACGCGCCCTGGTAGCAAATCAGCGGCAATGTTGAGCCGATGTCGCGGTGAAAACGCAAAGCCGATCTGTACATCCTGCCCGTAGCGATAGCCACTTTCACTCCCCGCGACGAGGCCGCCAAAATTGCCTGCTTGACGGATTCTCGGATGTCATTTGACAAACCTGCGATCGTGCCGTCGATATCCAGTACCAGTAGTTTAATCTCTGCGGTGCCAAAAGCGCGATCGGCCGCAGTCGCTGGATTTGAGGCAGTTATATTCTGCATGATTGTTTTTAGATTTTAGCTGTTGATTTGCACGCACCAGTTTATTTTGGCACTGCCGGGATAGCAAAGTGTGCCTCCGGATTTTTTGAAGACTAAGATATATATAAGTAAGTAAGCGCCAAAATCAATAAGATCGAGGATGGGCCCTCCCGGGCGGGTTTAGCTAATATCACAAGATACAAGCCAGTATACTGCTACAAAACCCGCCCTCCCCATCTAATGTTTAGTTGTAACCACTTACTTAATATCCATAATAGCCTCCAGTTTACTGGCGAAAAACCGCCCTCGATCTGCGTTATGTATTCCCACTTACTCAAGTAGACCACTTTCATAAAATCCTGCAAGTGGAGACAATATCTAAACCATTATGTTATCATTCATTTTCACTTCTTCAATCTCAAATCTCAAATCTCAAATCTTCAATCTCAAATCGTCAATCTCAAATCGTCAATCTCAAATCGTCAATCTCAAATCTTCAATCTCAAATCTTCAATCGGAAATTTCAAATCTTCAATCTCAAATCTAAAATCTAAAATCTAAAATCGTTATGATTACCATTCCGGGATACCGCATTGACCGAGAACTTTATACAAACTCTCACACAGCTATTTATCGAGGGATACAGCTTGAGGAACAAAAACCCGTTATCCTCAAAACTCTCACGCCGCCATACCCTACCCCAGCGCAAATAGCTCAACTCCTGCACGAATCCGAAATCCTTAAAAAATTGAATTTGCCAGGAATATTCAAGCTTTACAAAATAGAAAAATACAATCACTTTCCTGTTTTAGTTTTAGAAGATTTTGGCGGCATCTCTCTAAAAGACTTTCTCAGCAACAACCAGCTAGAGTTACAACAATTTCTGCTGATAGGCATAAAACTAGCAGAAACTATCGGGCAACTCCACGAACACCACATCATCCACAAAGATATTAAACCCAGCAATATTATTGTCAATATCGAGACAGGAGATGTCAAGATTGCTGATTTTGCGATCGCCTCGCTGCTACCAGGGGAAAATCAAGTCCTCAGCCATCCCAATTTACTCGAAGGAACCCTCGCCTATATGTCTCCCGAACAAACCGGACGCATGAATCGGGCGATCGACTACCGCACCGATTTTTATTCTTTAGGCGTCACTTTTTATGAAATGCTGTGCGGCGAATTGCCTTTTAATGCGATCGATCCAATGGAATTAGTACACTGCCATATTGCCAAAAAGCCAGTTTCTCCTTGTAAGAAGAGAAAGCAGAAAATAGAAGGTAGCATCAATCAAGCAGAAATCGGTGAGATTCCTCAAGTCGTTTGCGAGCTCGTAATGAAACTATTAGCAAAAACCGCCGAAGATAGGTATCAAAGTGCTTTCGGACTTGCGTGCGACTTAGAAAATTGTCTCGCTCAACTCCAAACAACGGGCGAAATTTCTCACATCACCCTCGGCGAGCAAGATCAATCAAGTCACCTGCAAATTTCCCAAAAACTTTACGGGCGAGAAGCAGAAGTTAATCTGCTGCTGAGTACCTTCGATCGCATCAGGCGAGGAAATACACAAATCGTCCTGATTTCCGGTAGTGCCGGTCTGGGCAAATCCTGGTTAGCCTATGAACTCTTTAAGCCGATAGTGCAGGAAAACGGGTATTTTATTGACAGCAAATTTGAGCAATTTAAGCGCGATATTCCCTACGGTTTTTTGCTCCAAGCTTTTCAAGAATTGTTGCGGCAAATCCTCACAGAAACTGCCACCCAACTCCAAGTTTGGAGAGAAAAAATATTAAAGGCCCTCGGCGGCCAATGCCAAGTAATTATTGACGTTATTCCCGAAGTAGAACTGATTGTCGGGCCGCAACCCCCAGTGCCAGATTTAGGAGCAAATGAATCTCAAAATCGCTTTAATTTAGTATTTCAAAAATTTATCCGCGTCTTTACTCAAAAAAAACACCCGCTGGTAATATTCCTCGACAATTTGCAGTGGGTCGATTCAGCATCACTCAAGTTAATACAACTGCTAGCAACTGACCTCGAAATTCAATACTTATTAATAATTGGAGCCTATCGAGAACAGGAAGTAGATGCAAATCATCCCGTAATGCTGACGGCAGAAGCAATTCGCCAAGCAGGCGTCACTGTGAGCGCGATCGCCCTTTCCCCTTTAGATATTAACAGCGTCAATCAATTCGTTGCGGACACTCTGAACTGCGTACCAGAAAAGTCGCTAACTTTAGCAGAATTGCTCTTTAAACAAACCGCAGGAAATCCATTTTTTTTGAGCCAATTTATGAAGTCTCTTTACTCAAAAAAATTGCTCCAGTTTAAATTTAAACCGTCGCAAAATTCCGTCGAGCGAGCCGAACCTAACCATTCTGACTATACCCAAAAAATCCCAGAAGGATTTGTGAACAAATGCCAACCCAAAGGCGAGTGGCAGTGGGATATCGAGCAAATACAAGAAATGGGAATCACTGACAATGTTGTAGAATTAATGATAGACAACATTCATAAACTTTCAGAGAATACCCAGGAAATGCTCAAATTAGCCGCTTGTATCGGCAACAAATTTGATTTAGGAATTCTCTCGACCATCGGCGAAAAACCTCTGGCTTCCGCAGCAACAGACCTCTGGGAAGCACTTCAGTCCGGCATGATTTTGCCCGTAAATAACGCTTACAAAATTCCGATTGCACTAGCAGCAAGCACAGAAGTAACAGACCAAATATCTAGAGGCTTTACAGATGAATTGTCCCTACCAGTTGCTGATGCTGCTGGCGCGACTTACAAATTTTTGCACGAGCGCGTGCAGCAAGCAGCTTACGCTTTAATATCAGACTCTCACAAACAAGAAATCCATCTCAAAATCGGCAGATATCTGCTGCAAAAAGCCCATCCAGAGCAATTAGAAAAGCAGGTTTTTGAAACCGTTAACCAATTAAATGCAGGCAAAAAAATCATCATCAGTGAATTAGAAATATTTAAATTGTGCCAATTAAACTTAATGGCAGGGCGCCAAGCAAAAGCAAGTGCAGCTTACGAGCTCGCCGTCAAATATTTAACCGCAGGTATTGAACTGCTTCCCCCGGAAAGTTGGCAAACTGACTACGACTTGACTCTTGCACTCTACGAGTCAGCGGCAGAAGCAGCTTACCTAAATACGGAGTTTGAACAAATGGAAAAATGGGCAGAAATTGTCCTGCAACAAGCAAAAAATGAACTAGACAAAATCAAAGTTTTTGAAATCAGAATCACAGCTTGTGCGATGCAAACCAAACTCCAAGAATCGGTAAAAATTGGTCGGCAAGCACTAAAAACGTTAGGAATAAACTTTCCAGAATCGCCTAGTCCCCTCCACATTCAACAAGCATTGACCCAAACAGCAGCTTATTTTACCGAAAAAAATATAGAAGATTTAATTAACTTGCCGAGCATGATAAATCCGCGCAAATTAGCAACAATGCGCGTGCTTTCCAGTATGTTTTCAGCTACGCTTATAGTTGAACCAGTACTGCTGCCCCTGATTGTATGTGAGCAAGTTAATTTATCTATTAACTACGGAAATTCTGCTTTTTCTGCCGTCGGGTATGCTCATTACGGAGCTATTTTAAAAGGAATATTTAGAGATATTGAATCCGCAGATCGCTTCGGTCAATTAGCTTTAGATTTGCTCGCTCGATTAAATGCTGTAGAGTTTAAAAGCAAGACGCTTAATTTAGTAGCATTCATTTGGATGCACGGCAAGCATCACGTTAAAGACACTTTACCGCTGTTAGAGGAAGCCTATCAAAGCGCGCTAGAAAATGGTGATTTAGAAGGTATCGGATATTCTGCGGTAAATATTTGTCACTCTTTGTATTTCATCGGTCAAGAATTGCCGCAACTCAAACAAAAAATCGAAAATTACAACCAGTTGCTGTCTCAACTCAAACAAGAAACGGTATTGACTTGGAATCAAATATATCGGCAAACAGTTTTGCAATTGATGGGAAACTTAGCAAGTTCTGAAATTTTATTAGGTGAAGCTTACAGCGAAGAAAAATTGTTGCCACTGCTGTTGAAAGTTAACGATCGGGTGGGACTCCAGCACTTTTATTTACAAAATTTAATATTAGCATATTTATTTGGAGATATCGAGCAAGCGCTAGAAAATGCAGCGCAAGCTGAACTTTATTTAGACGGAGTTGTGGGCTTTATTAATGTTCCTGAATACCATTTTTATGATGCTCTGGCGCGACTAGCAGCATATCCATCTACAACGAAGGAAGAACAAGAAGAGCATCTTTATTACGCGACAGGTCACCTAAAAAACCTGCAAAAAAAATCGTTTTTTGCCCCGATGAACCTTCAGCACAAATGCGACTTAATCACCGCAGAAAAAGCGCGAGTTTTGGGCGATATTGTGAGTGCAATGGAATATTACGACTGCGCAATTCAAGGCGCACAAGAAAACGGATACATACAGGTACAAGCACTTGCAGCAGAATTAGCCGGAGCATTTTATCTATCCATAGGACGATCAAAAATTGCTAAAACTTACTTGACAGAGGCGCATTATTGCTATCAGCGCTGGGGAGCCAAAGCCAAAGCAGCGCATTTAGAATCAAAATACTCGCAGTTGCTAACTTCTCCCTCGATTTCAACTAATATCGAAACTCACAAATCTACCAGTAGCGCTTCCACTACGAGCGACTGTGCAGGCGTGCTAGACTTGACAACAGCAGTCAAAGCATCGCAAACCTTGGCTGGCGAAATAGTTCTAGACAAACTGCTGGCAAAAATGATGAAAATTGTTATTGAAAATGCCGGGGGGCAAACAGGCTTTTTAATACTAGAAAAAGACGGTCAATGGGTGATTGAAGCATCAGGATCTGTAGATGTCGATCGCGTTACTGTCATGCAATCAATTCCGATAGATTTTGGAGCAGAGGATCGAGAAGTAACTTTGCTGGCAGTTGCAGTTGTCAACTACGTTATTCGTACCCAGGAAAGCGTTGTTTTAAACGATGCCGCCCGCGAAGGACAATTTACTCGCACACCCTATATAAATGGCGTTCAACCTAAATCAGTTCTTTGCACTCCGTTAATCCATCAAGGCAAACTCAGCGGCATTCTATATTTAGAAAACAATCTGACTACAGGCGCTTTTACGCCCGACCGATTAGAAATATTAAAATTGCTGTCTTCTCAAATTTCTATCTCGATCGAAAACGCCCAACTTTACGCCAATTTGCACCAATTCAATCAGAATCTCGAAAATTTAGTACAGCAGCGTACCTCCGCTCTTTCCCAAACTTTAGAAGACCTAAAATCCGCCCAAAATAAATTGGTAGAATCGGAAAAAATGGCCGCCCTGGGAGGGTTGGTTGCAGGTGTTGCCCACGAAATCAATACTCCCATCGGCATCGGCATCACCGCCGCCTCCCTGCTCGCTGAAAAAGTCACAAAATTTGTTGAGCTTTACACCAATGGTCAAATTAAACGCTCTGAGTTAGAAAAGTTTCTGGATACCGCCATGCAAAGCAGTAATATGATCTTATCCAACCTGACGCGGGCGGCAGACTTGATTCACAGTTTTAAAGAAGTGGCAGTAGATCAGTCGAGCGAATTAAAACGAACGTTTAACTTAAAAAACTATCTAGAGGAAATTTTGATATCCTTAACTGTCAAACTCAAAAGAACTAAACACAAAATAGAGATTAAGTGCGATGAAAATATTGTACTGAACAGTTACCCCGGGGTGCTGTGTCAAATTGTGACAAATCTGGTGTTGAATTCCCTAATTCACGCTTACGATAGAGAAGACGCAGGAATTCTGACCTTTGATTTCAAACTAGAGGGCGAGCGGCTAATATTTGAATATGCCGATAACGGCAAAGGAATTGCCCCAGAAAATCTCAGTAAAATTTTTGAACCGTTTTTTACCACCAAAAGATCTCAGGGCGGCACGGGATTGGGACTGCACATTATTTATAACCTTGTTACTCAAAAACTAAAAGGCACTATTCGCTGCGAAAGTCAAGCCCAAAAAGGCACAAGATTTATGATTGAATTTCCCGCTAAAATGAGCAATTAGTTATTATACAGCCAGCATAAATATAACTTTTATTTAGGAGAATGATAAATGTCAGAAGCTAGTAAAAACCTGTTGGCTGGGGGCGACGATGAATTAATATTTGCCGAAGAAGACGAGGTGGAAGAAAAGCCGATAGAAGCCAGTTGGAAAATATTAATTGTAGACGATGAAATAGAAATTCACAATATTACAAAACTAGCCTTAAAAGAATTTACATTTGAAAACAAACTCATCAAATTTATTAGCGCTTACTCAGGCAAAGAAGCCAAAGAAATGATCCAAGCCCATCCAGATATAGCATTGATTTTACTCGATGTAGTTATGGAAACAGAAGAGGCAGGCTTGGAAGTAGTAAAATACATCCGCGATATTTTAGACAATCAGATAGTGCGGATTATTTTACGCACCGGACAGCCGGGACAAGTCCCAGAAGATGTAGTAATTGTCAGCTACGATATTAACGATTACAAAACTAAAACAGAACTGACAAACAAAAAGTTATTTACCACGGTAGTAACAGCACTGAGAGCATTTCGCTCCCTGACTCAAATCGAAGCCAGCAAAAGCGAACTCGAAAAAATTGCAGCAGCTTCCGCCCGCTTTGTCCCCCGCGAATTTTTAAGATTTCTTAAAATTGAAAGCATTGTTGATGCGAGATTGGGAGACTCTGTACAGGCAGAAATGACGATTATGTTTGCCGACATTCGCTCATTTACAAGCCTGTCAGAAAGTATGTCTCCCCAACAAAACTTTGATTTTATCAATTCTTACTTAAGCCGAGTTGGCCCAGTTATTCGTCAGTACAATGGTTTTATCGATAAATATATTGGTGACGGGATTATGGCTTTGTTTCCTAACAGGGCTGAAGATGCTGTGCAAGCAGCAATTGAGATGCAGCACCAAGTTAAAATTTATAATGTACACAGGCAAAATAGCGGCTATCAACCTATTGCCCTCGGCATTGGTTTGCATACGGGGACTTTAATGTTAGGTACGATTGGCGAAGCGGAACGAATGGAAAGTACGGTGATTTCTGATGCCGTTAATTTAGCTTCCCGTGTGGAAGGATTGACAAAGCTTTATGGAGTTGGTATTGTAGCTAGCGTGCAAACCCTTTGCCGGCTAGACGATCCTCAACATTACAAGTGCCGGTTTCTCGATCGCGTTCAAGTAAAAGGAAAACAAACACCTGTTGGTGTCTTTGAAATTTACGACGGCGACTCGGATACAATGATCCAACTAAAAGCACAAACCCAAACTTATTTTGAACAGGGAATTTTTTTATACTACCAGCAGCAATTCGCGCAAGCAAGGCGAATGTTTCGGCGCGTCTTGCAAGTCAACAAGTCCGATCAGGCAGCATCTTTTTATTCAGAACGCTGCGGTATATTGATGAAGAATGCACTAATTATGAGTCTGGAAGGAATTGAAATTTAGTTAATGGTAATCGGTAAGGGGTAATTGATAATTGATAATTGATAATTAGTAGTTTTTCTTTCTTCCCTGGAACTTCTCCCTTCTCCCCCATGCGCTTAAAATCCCTTGATGTTTTTCGCGGAATTGCGATCGCCTCGATGATTCTAGTGAACAACCCCGGCAGTTGGGAACAGGTGTATCCGCCGCTAGAGCACGCAGAATGGCACGGCTGTACGCCGACAGACTTAGTATTTCCCTTTTTCCTGTTCATCGTTGGCTGCGCGATGTCTTTCTCGCTGTCAAAATACACTCAAACTGCTAAAAAATCCGGCGCCGCCAAATCCCAATTGTTAGAAACAGAGGAACAAAAATACGCCGATCAAAAACCTGCTTCCTGCTTCCTGCTTCCTGCTTCAAATATTTACTGGCGAATTGCGCGCCGCGCTGCGATTCTATTTATATTAGGATTGCTGCTAAATACATCTTCGATCGCCCTTGACGTACTTCTCAACAGCGCCCCCGTGGAAAACTTCGGTAAAATCCGCATCATGGGAGTATTGCAGCGCATCGGCTCAGCTTATTTTATCAGTGCGATCGCGATTCTCAACCTTTCCCCCCGCAATCAAAAACTGCTCGCTGTTGCGGTGCTTTTGGGCTATTGGGGTGCATTAACCGTATTTGCTGTAGGGGGGTACACTGCCGGCGAACTCACGCCAGAAGGAAATTTAGGAGGATATGTCGATCGGCTAATTCTCGGTAGCCAACACCTGTACAAAGGCGGCCCCTTCGACCCCGAAGGATTGTTGAGCACTTTACCCGCAGTTGTCACAGTCCTCACAGGCTACTTTACCGGAGAATGGCTGCGAGTACAGCAAATCAAAACCCGCACCAGTATCAACTTAGCAATCTGGGGGTTCCGTTGCGTAGTAATCGGCCGTTTGTGGGGTTTTTTATTTCCGATCAACAAACAACTTTGGACGAGTTCCTATGTAGTTTTTACTGCTGGTTGGGCCTTGCTATTGCTAGCATTTTGCTACGAAACAATTGAAATGCGGGATTGGAAATGGGGGAGGCCGTTTGAAATCATGGGAGTGAATGCAATTTTCCTGTTTGTTGCTTCCGGTATAGTTGCCAGAATTCTCTTAAAAACTCATATCGGTACTGGTGCAAATGCTCCAACAACTTACACTTGGATTTATGAAAACTGGTTTGTGCCGTGGGCGGGGCCGCTGAATGGTTCTCTAGCATTTGCCGTGACTGCGGTATTATTTTGGTGGTTAATTTTGTATGGAATGTACCGCCGTGGTTGGGCGATTAAAATTTGAGCAGTCAGCAATAAGTAAGCCTGCCTAAAAAAATAGAATAACCAGATATTCCAGATACTGGACTTCTTAAAGAAGTCCGGTATCTAAGAGCTAGTCGGTCTTGACATCCAAAGCCTTTGGCCGTTAACGTTTGAAAAAAGTGTTTCAATATAGTCGATCGGGATTTATAGCAGAAGGAAGAAGTCCGATGTCCGTCGGAAGAAGGAAGAAGGAAGAAGCAGTAATAGCAATGGTTTCAGCGATCGAGAATGTCCTAACCGTCTTGGCGGTTGCTATAGTACCCGATCATTCACCTGTTAAAGTTTCAGCTTTGGTAGAAAAGATTCATGCGATGGAGTTCCAGTGGGGATTTAGCGATGGAAGCTAACTGGCTATTCGATCCATGTGATACCTGGACTGAGGAAGATTGTCTCGATGTCACAACCTTTTCTTTGTTGATTGATGTCGGCTTCCTCAACATCGATCGCGCAGGCGATCGGATTTCCGATCGCACCCCCGCCACAACTTCGACAAATTACCGCCCCAACCCCGCCCAGCTAAAGGATTTTGCCGATTTCTCATCGCACGCCACCGAATCCCTAACTATAACCGAACCCAAATCGCTAAAATTAAAAAAAGATACGTAATAGGCAGGCCCGGTCAATGATCCCAACAGTTATAGAACAATCCGGTCGCGGCGAACGCGCCTTTGACATCTACTCGCGACTCCTGCGCGATCGCATCGTCTTCTTGGGCCAACAGGTTGACTCTGACTTGGCTAACCTGATCGTTGCCCAATTGCTATTTTTAGACGCCGAAGACCCGGAGAAAGATATTTACCTCTATATCAACTCCCCAGGGGGTTCGGTAACAGCAGGTATGGGCATTTTTGACACGATGAACCACATCCGCCCCGACATTTGCACTATTTGTCTCGGTTTGGCCGCCAGCATGGGCGCTTTTCTGTTGAGTGCCGGCGCTAAAGGCAAGCGGATGAGTTTGCCTCACTCCCGGATTATGATCCACCAACCTCTAGGCGGAGCTCAAGGCCAAGCAACCGATATTGAAATTCAGGCCAAAGAGATTTTGTACCACAAACGCCGCCTGAACGAACATCTTGCCAACCATACCGGTCAGCCGCTTTCCCGGATTGAAGAAGATACCGAACGGGATTTCTTCATGTCCGCTGAAGAAGCAAAGGACTACGGATTAGTCGATCAAGTGATCGATCGCCGTCCTTCCGCCAGCAGACCGATCGCCGCTGTCGTCTAAATCAAAAGTTAAAAATCAAAACTGGGGAAATATTCTTCATTTTTGATTTTTAATTTTTAACGGTCATATAGCAGTTTTCAGTTGAGTGAATTACAGATATCGGGCGCAGGACACGGCGCCGTACCCCTTGTCCCTACTGTATTTCATACAATTGAAAACTGCTATATGTAGATCCCTATAAAAAAAACATCACACCTAGAAACCCATTTCTGTAGGGGCAGTGCGCACCGATCGCCCTACATAATTATTAAGGCAAAGATTCGAGATATTGCAGGAAGTCGAGCAATTCTACTTGATTTAAGAAATGGCGCGCTTCTTTGCCATAACCTTGTTTGAGATAATCTTTTCCTTGGCTGGGAGTCCACTTCAACCGCTGGATTTCCTCAGTGGTTCTGCTGTAGATTTCCAGATATTCTAGGAAGTCCCCCAACTGTTCGCTAGAAAGCTCTCTCTGGGACGACTTGCCGTAATTGTGTTCGAGACAGTCAGTTTCTTGTTTCTTAGTCCATTTCAAGCGCCTGAGGATTGCTTCTATATGGGCGATCGTATCAGAATTATCCTCGATCGCATCGCTCGGGATTCCCACCGCGATCGGTTGCAATTCCCTGACGACGGCCGCACCCTGTAGCAGTTCACTTTGGCTACCAGTCGGCACATCCAGTTCCGCGATCGGTTCGCCGTAGCTAGAAGAAAGCCAAGCGTCCGAGTCTAACTGCTTTGGTACAAACCCAGTAGCCTCAACCCGATCGACCCTTGGCGGCAGCGGTTCCGCTACAGGTGCGATCGGCTCTTCATTTAATTTCGCTTCTGTCTTGACAAAATTGCTTTCATGCGGTGTTGTGGGCAATTTCTCAGCAACAGGCATTTCTAGAACAGGAAGAGGAGCAAGAGCAGGCCCAAGCGGAACGGGAACAGCATCGGTCGGGGGAACGGGAACAGCAGCAACCGGAGCAACCGGAGCAACCGGAACAACCGGAGCAACCGGAGCAACCGGAGCAACCGGAGCCGGAGAAACACTCGCGATCGCACGATCGGGCGCAGCAAATCCGAGGACAGCGATCGATCGCAACCGGGCGCGGTCTTCAGCATCCTCAACAGACTCAGCAGCCGACATGGCCGTAGCAAGAGTTTTGCCGTCAACCTGAACCAGACAGCGAACAACAAACTTACCGTGATGAACAGTCAGCAACTCACAGATTAACTGTCCAGCGGGATAAAGGGCGCGAAATTCAGCAAACATAATTTTGTGACCCCGAAACCAGAAGGGGCTTATGACTTAAGTGTAGTACAGCCCAGAGAAAACAATTTTCTGAAAGCACATATTCAACATACAATAAATTAAAGGTGAGTCATCCGCGCAACCTTTCACGCCACTAAACCCCATCCCACATCCAGCGGTTTAAGCTAACAAGCATCGGGCGTCATTTCTATCTATAGGATATGACACAGCAACTAAGCAAAAGTAGTAAAAGTCTCCGGTTTTGTGTACCTTGCACTTTCTACAGCACAGATTGCTCCCGACCCGCTCGTTGCACCTCCGTCCGCAAGGGCAGATCGCGTGCAAAAAACAGGGGCCTTGCAGCAGCGAGGTACTAGCAATTTTGCCTCGATCCGGTAAATTCTTTGCTAAAGCAAGAGGCAAGAGGCACTTCAAAAGGAAGAAGGAACAAGGCAGAAGGAACAAGGCAGAAGGAAGAAATGCAAATTTTCGACCTCTGCATCCCTCCATCGGCTCATCCTCGACTCAAGCCGTAGCTTTCAGTATCGAGCCATCTTTTAAGAACCGACAGGGGCTTTATAATTCGCGAAGTGCTCGGCGCTGCTGACCTAAAAGCAAACAAACCAATGCTAAAAATTTGTATTGGGTAATAGCGTGCGGGACTGTTTTCTGCACCGTCAGCAGTCAGTTCAAGACAGACAGCAGACAAATAGCACGAAGCCGGTGTCGGGAGAGAATCTCAAAAAATCCTCGCGATCGAACAAGGTGGCTGTGCTCGCGTCTCCACCTATTAACCCGCGCATTTGTTGGGAAGCAGGCACAGCGAGGGCCCGAGGGGGTGCGGCTGATTTCGCCAAAAAAATAAGACTAATTGCTGGAAACAAGAGGATCGATCGCTACATGGAATTTTCTATCGCTGCACTGCTGGCAAATTTTACAGAAGACAAATTAGTGGCCCCTAAAGCATTGGAGAAAAAACTCGACTGCAACGACGCCACCAGTCAACTCAAACTTCAAATCGCATTAGAAGCTCTAGAGAAAATTGGCATATTAGTCAAAGACAAAGGCCGCTATCGCCGAGTAGCTGAAGACGACGTAGTAGAAGCAAAACTGCGCTGTTCGAGCAAAGGATTTTGCTTTGCAATTCAAGACGCCGAAGGCTCAGAAGATGTTTACGTGCGGGAAAGTCACCTCTCGACAGCTTGGAATGGCGATCGAGTCTTAGTCAAAATCATCAAAGAAGGTAGCCGCCGCCGATCGCCCGAAGGCGAAGTCATGCTCATCCTCGAACGCGCCAACCCCTCGGTACTGGCGCGAGTCAAGCAAACCTCCACTCCCACCGGCCGCCTCAGCTACAGAGCAATTCCCCTGGACGATCGCCTGCTGTTTGAACTAGACTTGCTCGCAAACGGCACAAATCTCCAAGAGGCGATCGACCACCTAGTACACGTCGAAGTCAAACGCTACCCCCTCGGCACCCATCGACCAGTCGGTAAAGTAGTACAGGTACTAGGTTCCGACGCCGAAGCCGCTGACGACCTCGACATCGTATGCTGCAAACACGACTTGCCGCGATCCTTCCCCGCCGCCGTCATCAAAGCAGCCGAAAATTTGCCCAGCAAAGTCAAAAAAACCGACATCAAAAAACGGCTAGACTTGCGTAACATCCTGACTGTTACCTTCAGCAAAAACGAACCGGCAACAACCAACAGCGAAAACGATGCCCCCCAAGCCCAGTCGGAAAATCTCTCCGAGGGAGCAGCCGAAAACGAGTTTGACCCGACATCATTCCTGTCGGATCCGCCAGTGGAACGCGCTTTGTCGATCGAAACCCTCAAGTCCGGCGGCTGGCAAGTAGGAATCCACATCAGCGACGCCGCCGAGTACGTGCAGCCAGAAACCCCGATCGACCGCGAAGCCCGCAAGCGAGGCACCGCAGCCCATCTGGGAGAAAAAATCATCGCCGTACTGCCAGAAATCCTCAACGAGCGCTGCTCTCTGCTGCCAGATACCGAACGGCTGGCCTTCAGCATACTGCTGACCCTAGACGAATCAGGAGAACTCCTAGAATACTCCATTCAAACCAGCGTCATTCAAATTGACTACCACCTCACCTACGAGCAAGCTCAAGCAATTCTCGAACCAGGCGATGCCGAACAGCACCCTTTATCCTCCGCCCTCCGTCCTTTCCTCGATCAAATAGGAGCCGCCTCACAGGCTGCCAGACAGGCAAGGCTCAAGCGGGGAGCTTTTGAACTAAATTTGCCCGACGCTAATTCTCACTTCGACGACGAAGGCGAATTAGGAGCTTTTGCAGTCGCTCCCCCCGCCCAGTCGGCTGTCTCCGAGTTGGTTGTACTCGCCAACCAAGCTGTCGGCACTCACGTGCAAGCCTTGGGAGTCCCAGCAATCTACCGCGTCCAGCCGATGCCAGACCCGGCAGACATTCAAGAGTTCATCAAACTCTCGAACAACCTCGGAGGCGAACTGTATCTCGAAACCGAAGAAGAAGTTCTGCCCTTTGACTTTCAGCGATTTACCCAGCAGTTTGCCGGGCTCAAGTCCGAAAGAGTTCTCACCTATCTGCTAGAGGACACCATGAAGCCCGCTGTTTACAGCACAACTCCCAAGCCGCACTTCGGTTTGGCGCTGTCAGAGGGTTACACGCGCTGCACTTCGCCGCTTTCCCGCTACGCCGATTTGCTGGTGCTGCGGGTGTTGCAAGCGGTGTTCGAGCAAGGCCGCAGCAGCCGCACAACACGGGCTAAGGAAAAAGTTGACTTGCACCATTCCTCCTGTCACGGTCAAATTACTTGGAATGTTCTCCCGCCAGATTTGCACCACGAATTTGAGACCGAGTTTGCATCGGTAGTAGTACACCTAACCGAACGCGAAAGAGTTGCTGAAGACGCTGAAAGCGATTTGCAGGGATTGAAGAAAACCGGATTGATGAAAGAACGCACCGGCCAAACTTTTCAGGGTTTGATTACAGGCGTGCAATCTTACGGTTTCTTTGTGGAAATTGAGGTGCGGCCACCCGAGAGCGACATCTTGCGTGTGGAGGGATTGGTGCACGTTTCTTCGCTCAAGGATGACTGGTACGAATATCGATCGCGCCAGCAAACTCTGGTGGGCCGCAAAAACCGCAATCAGTACCGTTTGGGCGATCGGGTAGAAGTTCAAGTCAAGAGTGTTGACTACTACCGCCAGCAAATTGATTTAGTTGCAGTTGGTGGTGGCAGCCAAGCTTTTGATGATGATGAATAATCAGTTGACTGTTGACAGTTGACAGTTGACGGTTGTGAAATCATGTCTGGTCAATTACCCATCATAAAAGTGGTCAGTTGACTGTTGACAGTTGACAGTTGACGGTTGTTAAATCATGTCTGGTCAATTACCATCATAAAAGTGGTTTGTAGTAAGGACGAAGAGTCTTTATTAGCCAAGAGTTTCGCTCTGAGGACTCTTCGTCCTCACTACAAACTTTATGATGTATGACTTACGCCTGAGAGTCTAGAAACCGGGTTTGATGGACTAAAATACTGCGGTGCAGCCTGCTGATTCGGTGAAAAGCCCGGTTTCTTTGGTCGAGTCCGTCCAGGACTGTGATGGTTGTGTGACCGGACATGATATAAATTATTAAAGGTCAAACAGCAGTATTTATGCGGGAAGCAATCACTACTTTGGCAACTGTATTTATGGCAGGGCTTGCCGGGGAAGAACATAAAGTTAGTCAGTTCTAACTGTTTAGCGACCGCGGCGGGCGGGTCTGAGTTTGGACTCTTTGTCATGGTAGCGCTAGGTTAAGAAAAATTATTAAGAAAACATTAAGAAAACTGAAAACTCTAATTTGATGATTCTATACTCCTCAGAGTAACTACGAAAACCTGATAAAAATACCGTAGTTAAAAAAAAGTATCGGTGAATCAACCACAAGTTTGGCAAAATTCAGTGACTTCGATAGTTCAGTCTCTAAAATTTGCGATCGCAGCCAGTTCCCAATTGGTGCGATTTTCAGGGCAATTTCTCAAACAAGCCCAGCATCTAGGACGCTCAGGAAAAGCGTACATCGTCTTGTTTTTACTAGGTGTAATTCTACCTGCGTCAATTGCTGCTTGCTCTGCAAGTGGGGCCAATCAAGGCGAGGTCAAGCTCAACCTAGTTTCCTTCTCAGTGACGAAAGCGGCCCACGACCAAATCGTCCCTAAATTTATTGAAAAGTGGAAGAAAGAGCACAACCAAAACGTCATTTTTGAACGCAGTTATGGCGGGTCTGTAGCGCAAACCGACGATATCATTGCCGGCAAACAAGAAGCCGATGTAGTGCATCTTGCCCTCCCATTGGATGTGCTTCGCATCGAAGAAGCTGGTTTGATTAATTTTGGCTGGGAGGACAGAGTTCCTAGACGGGCAGTAGTTAGTCATTCTGTGGCGGCAATTGTCACCCGAGAAGGCAACCCCAAAAATATTCAAACTTGGGCAGATTTAGCCAACGAAGATGTAAACGTGATTGCAGCAAATCCTCAAACATCGGGTATTGGCGTTTGGGAATTTTTAGGTCTGTGGGGGTCAGTAACCCAAGAAGGAGGCGAACCTCAACAAGCCCTTGATTTTGTGGGCAAAATTTATAAAAAAATTCCCACCCTAACAAAAGATGCCCGGGAAGCCAGCGACTTATTCTTCCAACAAGGGCAAGGAGATGCCTTAATCACCTATGAAAATGAAGTGATTTTAGCTGGAACTGCAACGAACCGACCCAAAACCAGTTACTTTGTTCCTCCCCTCAATATCTCTATCGATAATCCCGTAGCGATAGTTGATAAAAACGTGGATAAGCATGGAACGAGGGAAGTAGCAGCAGCCTTTGTCGATTTTCTCTATTCAGACGAAGCTCAGCAAGAATTCACAAAATTAGGCTACCGTTCGGTCAATCCCTTTATCGCTCAAGGCGCAGAGGTGCAATTTCCCCCAATTAAAACTTTGTTCAATGCTCAAGATTTAGGAGGGTGGCCCTTGATAAAAGAGAAGTTTTTTGCAAACGGTGCCATCTTTGACCAAATTAAGGGAAAGTTCTGAACCTAAACGCCTAATTCACTTTCTTTTTTCCAAACTTACACCCAAATGCTATGAAATTTTCTCGTTGGTTTTACCTAATCCCTCTCATCGTCATGGGCAACCTGATGACGAGTTGTGGCAATTCAGGAGATAAGGAACAGCAAATCAGCATTGATGGTGGTGCTGTGGGCTTTAGCGTTTCCCTCGCCGTCGCCGAAGAATACCAAAAAATTTATCCCAATGCCCAAGTCAGCGTCGCTGCCAGTGGCACAGGGGGAGGGTTTAGCAAGTTTTGTGCTGGAAACCTTGAGATTGCGGGGGCTTCTCGCACCATTAGAGAGGAAGAAATCAAAAAATGTGCCGACAAAGGAATCGAATTTATTGAACTGCCGATGGCTCTTGATGGTCTTGCGGTAGTGGTTAATAAGGAAAATAACTTTGCCAAATGTCTAACGATTAAAGAATTAGACATAATGTGGAATGCCAAATCTGAAGGCAAGATTACCAGTTGGAAGCAAATCAATCCCGACTTTCCCGACGAAAAACTGTTGCTGTTTGCCCCTCCTTCCGATACAGGAACCTTTGATTATTTCACCCAAGCCGTAACGGGTAAAAGGAAAAATAGCCGTACCGACTTTACCCCCAGTCGCAACCAAAATACCCTCGTGCAAGGGGTGATTGGCAATAAATCGGGACTGGCGTATCTGGGAATTGCCTTCTTGCTCCAAAACCAAGACAAATTGAACGGGGTGGCGATTGAAAATGCGAATGGAGAATGTGTTAAACCAGTTCCCCTTGATAACGTTCTGAGAAATATCTATAGCCCCCTCTCTCGCCCCCTCTTTATCTACGTCAATAAAAACGCCCTGACAACCAATCCTTCCCTGGAAAGATTCGTGAAATTCTATCTAGAAAATTCTTGGAAATGGGTAGATGGTGTGGGCTATGTGGCGTTACCCGATGAAGCTTATGTGAAAACTAAGCAAAAATTTGAGCGGCGTGAAACCGGAACGAAATTCAAAAAAGCCAAACCGGGTGAACCCATTACTAACTTTATTTAAGGAGCAAATCTCAAGCCCATGACCCTAACTCCTAGTTCCTTTGATGACTCCCTTTTCGCTGCGGATGACCTCTTGCTTAAGAAGGCTTCGGAAGATGTCCCAGAAAAGATTATTGGTGCGGTTTTATTTGCCTGTGCCTTCGTGTCCGTTGCCACAACCATTGGTATTGTCTGGATTATTTTCCAAGAGACTTTGGGTTTTTTCCAAGAAGTTTCTTTAGCCCAGTTTTTTCTGGATACCCGATGGACTCCTCTGTTTGCCGAAGCCCATTTTGGCATCTGGCCGCTGCTGAACGGAACGTTTTTAACCTCTGCGATCGCTATGGCTGTGGCGGTTCCCTTGGGGTTGTCTTCAGCCATTTACCTGAGTGAATATGCCCAACCGAAAGTGGCAGCCGTGTTACGCCCTGCTGTGGAGTTATTGGGGGGAATTCCCACAGTAGTTTATGGCTACTTTGCTTTGCTCTTTGTGACTCCGGTTCTGCGGCATCTTTTCCCCTTAGAGATTTTTAATGCCCTCAGCGCTGGGTTAATGATGGGCATTATGATCACCCCCACCGTCGGTTCCATCAGCTTAGATGCCATTCAATCCGTTCCCCGTTCTCTGCGGGAAGGTTCCTATGCCTTGGGCATTACCAAACTAGAAACCATTTTTAAAGTGGTGCTGCCGTCAGCCTTGTCTGGGATTATGGCTTCGATTATTTTAGGCGTTTCCCGCGCAGTGGGAGAAACCATGACCGTTCTGATTGCGGCAGGATCGCAGCCTCGCCTCACTTGGAATTTCATGGAATCTGTCGCCACCCTGACCGCTTTTATGGCGGAGATTTCGGGGGGAGATAGTCCCAGGGGTAGCCTCAGTTTTAAGACTTTGTATGCGGTGGGAGCAGTTCTGTTCGTGATTACATTGGCTCTCAATATGGCCAGCTTCTGGATTTCTAGTCGCTTTAAGGAAAAATACGACTGATTGCTATGGTTAAATCAACTCCAACAAACAATTCCGTCAACACTGCTGAATTTACCGATAACCTAGAACGCCGAGAAGCGATCGGTAAAGTCTTTGAGTATCTATTCTTAATTGGGTTGCTCATCGGTTTATTTGTCCTCGCCTTACTGGTTCTTAACATCCTTCATGATGGACTTGGCAGATTGCTAACACCGGGCTTGCTCACGGAAACGCCTTCCCGTTTTGCCGAACGCGGAGGTATCCGTCCAGCCATTATTGGGAGTTTCTTTCTGGGACTGATCGTCCTTCTGGTGGCGGTTCCCATTGGGGTAGGGGCTGCTTTGTACCTAGAGGAATACGCCCCTAAAAAGTGGTGGACTGCCGTGATTGAGATAAATATCGGGAATTTAGCGGGGATTCCTTCTATTGTCTATGGCTTACTTGGTTTAGGGGTCTTTAACTATTTACTAGGGTTTGGGCCTACCTTGATTTCGGGGGCATTAACCCTTGCCCTATTGTCTTTACCTGTGATTATCGTCACGGCGAGGGAGGCCATCCGCGCCGTTCCCGATTCCCTGAGAAATGCTTCCTATGGACTGGGAACTACCAAATGGCAAACCATTCAACACCATGTCTTACCCTATGCCATTCCGGGAATTCTCACGGGGGTGATTATTTCTGTCTCCCGGGCCATTGGGGATGCCGCCTCTTTGGTGGTCGTGGGTGCTGTCAGTTTTCTCACGTTTAATCCGGGTTTGTTCCAACGATTTATGGCGTTACCGATTCAAATTTTCAGCTATATTACTCGTCCTGAACCGGGGTTTGCCAATGCAGCTGCAGCGACGATTATTGTGCTGATTATCTTGATTTTGGCGCTCAATGCCGTCGCTATCTATTTGCGTCAACGCTATTCCACCCATTAATTAACTTGAGTTGTCAAGATTAAGGAGACCATTTCAGATGACTAACAGTAAGACCCACCTCAACACGGATGATAGCGTGTTTGAGGCAGAAGGCATAAAGGTTTATTACAGTGGCTTTTTAGCCCTTGTCGATGTCCATATCAAAATTCCCCGTCAAAAAATTGTGGCCTTTATCGGCCCTTCAGGCTGTGGCAAAAGTACCTTATTGCGTTGCTTCAATCGCATGAATGATTTAATCCCTGCTGCCAAGGTGGAAGGGAAACTCATTTACCGCAGCCGTAATATTTACGATGCGCAAGTGAATCCCGTCAAATTGCGGCGACAGGTGGGAATGGTGTTTCAAAGACCGAATCCGTTTCCCAAGAGCATTTATGAAAATATTGCCTATGCCCCCAAAACCAACGGATATCAAGGAAATCTGGATGAATTAGTGGAATCTTCCCTCAGACAAGCAGCTCTCTGGAATGAGGTCAAGGATAAGCTGAAAGATAAAGGAACGGCGTTATCTGGGGGACAACAACAACGGCTTTGTATTGCCCGCGCGATCGCTATGAAGCCCGATGTTTTATTGATGGATGAACCTTGCTCTGCTCTCGACCCCATTTCTACTCGACAAGTTGAAGAACTGTGCTTAGAACTGAAGGAACGATACACAATTATTACAGTGACTCACAATATGCAGCAAGCCTCAAGAATCGCAGATGCGACGGCTTTTTTCAATACAGAAACGGACGATCAAGGCAAACGACGCGGCAAATTGGTGGAGTTTGGTCCCACTGAACAAATTTTCGGTTCTCCCCAAACCAAAGAAGCCGAAGAGTACATTAGTGGACGCTTTGGTTAAACGCAAGTGTCAGATTTAGGCGTTACGCATTGTCAGCAATGACATTACCTTCTGGGCGAATACTCCGGACAGTTTTTGGAACGATACTACAAGCTTTACAGGGCAAGGATCGTAAACAAGTCGAATTACAGCAAATTGCAATCAGATGTACCACAAAATAAATTATCTAATTGGTTCTAAAAATAGACCACCATGATTAAACCAGTTGAGACCATTTTCATCTGTAATCCCATTGATTGCTTTGGTGAGCGCGGCATCAAGAGTCTCTGAACTTCGGGCAGCTTCAGAACGCATAATTCCTTTGATTTTTGACTCCTGACAATTCAATTGGTGATAAATCCAGGGAGTAAGGTGGTAAAAATTTCACGTTTACCCCAAAAGATTTAATCAAAGTTTCGACAGTCTTAGCATGATGAACAGGTAAGTTATCCATCACTATAATTGCTCCTGATTGCAATTTGCTGTAAGTGTAAGAAATAAGAAAACGAACCACAGAGGCGCTCTTGACGCAGAAAAAAAATCCTGAGTATCAAAGAATAGAAATTGAGAATTAATATCTAGGTTTCCAGTTGCGAGTATATTAAATCACAATGAATTAGGGATAATTCTAGATAAGATAAAGCAAAAAAATATTCAGATTAAGGGGATATTGGTAATTTTACTCGTTTCGGGTCGGAAGAATTAGTATTATTGAACCGCGAAGGCGCGAAGGACACGAAGGAAGAAGGAAGAAGGAAGAAGTATATAGTCTTCTACCGGGAAGGGAGTAATATCGAGTCGGCAATGTTGGTGTAATTCGATCGCGGTATAATTAGTGAGCTTATTTTAGGATAATTTGCTCATGACTAATTCTGTTTCAGTCCCCGCCCAACCTCTAATTGTAGGAGTTACCGGTGCATCGGGACTGATTTATGCGGTGCGAACTCTGAAGTTTCTCTTGGAGGCCGATCGAGCTATTGAACTGGTCGCTTCTAAGTCTACTTACATGGTTTGGCAAAGCGAACAGAACATCCGAATGCCTGCAGAACCGACTCTGCAAGAGGAATTCTGGCGGGAACAAGCAGGAGTACCCACAGCAGGTAAACTCCGGTGTCATCCGTGGCAAGATGTCGGTGCTAATATTGCTAGTGGCTCGTTTCGCACCCAAGGGATGATGATTATTCCTTGTAGCATGAGTACACTAGGCAAGTTGGCGGCTGGCTTGAGCTCGGATTTGCTCGAAAGAGCGGCTGACGTTCAACTCAAGGAAGGGAGAAAATTGGTACTTGTGCCTCGGGAAACGCCTTTTAGCTTGATTCACTTGCGGAATTTGACTACTTTGGCAGAAGCTGGAGCTAGAATTGTGCCAGCGATTCCCGCTTGGTATCACAATCCGCAAACTATTGAAGATTTGGTAGACTTTGTGGTGGCTCGCGTTTTAGACCAGTTGGGGGTTGATTGCGTTCCTCTCAAACGCTGGAAGGAAGAGGAGTAATAATTAGTCATTAGTCATTAGTCATTAGTTATTAGTTATTAGTGATTTACAAATTACAAATTAAATTTTGATATGCGTCCTGTTTTTTTGCTAGTGATTGTGGTAGGGCTAACTATTTTTGCCCTGCAAAATGTGGAGCCGGCTTTATCGCTGGTGTTTTTGGGTGTTCGATCGCCTGCTGTGCCCTTATCTATCTGGATTTTGCTGAGCATGGCGGTGGGAGCTCTCACATCTTTATTGATTTCAGGTTTGCTGGCTTTTTCAAATTATCTATCTGCAACGCGAGACCGCACCGGCCGATCCAGTCGCAGCCGTCCCGATACTTTCCCAGATGACAGCAGAACGCCTTACACGCCTCCTCCCCCTCCTAGAAAACAGGAAATTGACCCGGATCTGAATAGGGAAAATAGTCAAACTCAGGCTGCTGGTTCCTACCGAACTGAGTACGGCACGTCGGCGGGTTACAGTGCCCGGACTTTCTACCAAGAAACTCCGAACCCGGATGGGGCGAACGATTACGCTCAACCGGGGACCGATCGAGTCGCAGACGATGAGGACGATTGGGTTTCTGATGGCTCAAAATCCGGCTCTTTTGGCGGCGATGATGATTGGGCGGACGATCGCGATTTTTCCGCCGGGCCTGGGGTAAATGAGGTTGCAGGGGCAGATCCGAGGGATTACGAAGCTAAACAGGAACCGAAAAGCCAGTCTTGGGCTGGCTCGGTATACTCTTACGGCTATCGAGATCCAAACCAGTCTGGGGTGGGGCAAACTGAGTCTGTATACGATGCAGACTATCGGGTGATCGTTCCCCCGCAAGAGGCGATACCTCAACCCGCCGATCCAGCACCGAAAACTCCTAGTGCAGAAACAGAGGATGATTGGGGATTGGATGAGGATGATGAGTTTGAGGAGGACGATCGCCCCAGTGGCGGATCGATTAACCTAAAAAAATAGAAAAATATGGGAGGGTTTGGCAGTGGATTTGTTGAGGGGTGTGAATATCTATCTCGTCGGGATGATGGGTGCGGGAAAAACAACGGTGGGGCGCATTTTGGCAAAAACATTAAAATACCGTTTTTTTGATACTGATGAACTAATTGTTCGAGTTGCTAATCAGTCAATTGCTGAGATTTTCGATGGAGAAGGGGAAGAGGCTTTTCGGGAACTAGAAACTAAAGTGCTCGGTGAGTTGTCTGCTTATAAAAATTCGGTCGTGGCTACGGGCGGCGGCATTGTGACCCAATCGATGAATTGGGGTTACTTGCACTACGGTGTAGTGGTTTGGCTGGATGTGCCTGTAGATCAACTGTACGCTAGACTGGGTTCGGATACCGCTCGACCCCTACTGCGGGAGGGGGATCTCAAATCTAAGCTGCAAAGCCTTTTGAACGAGCGAGAGCGTTTCTACACTCAAGCAGATGTCCGAGTTTGCGTTCGTGGAGACGAAAAGCCTGAAGAAGTTGCGGCTAGGGCGATCGAGGAAATCAAAAAAGTTATCAAACCAGAAACCGCGCCCGATCTCAATTGATACATTCAGAAACCGGGTTTCTGAGAAAATAACAGGTTTCTCAGGACTTTTGATACCAGTTCCAAAAAATAATGCAACCATACGCAAGGTTCAAACCACAAGCTTCCTCAGTCATTCCCAAAATCTAAAATCTAAAATATAAAATCGTATGACTTCGGTAAAAATAGTGGTTTTTGCCGCTCGTGTGTCCGTTTAACCGCCCCATGTTTGGGAATCAACCGGGTTTGAGTGGATGCGATGCGTAAGTTTTATCAGAAAAATGGGCGGAGCGACGAAGCGGAGGGCACAAACCCGGTCCTAGAAGGACGGCTTTGTGCTATCCTACAAAAGTCAAGGTTAAACTCGCAACGCCCTCGTGAAACAGTAAGACACACTTTTAGGCGTAAAGAATTGGACAAAGAGCAGCGAAAACTTTTAAAACCGCAAGAGAATCAACGCATTCTCTTACCCTAAAATAAATAATTTGGTTCGATCGATCGAGTAGGGCGGGGCACGCCCAAACTCTAGATTCGTATTCTAGTACGCTTTTGGAGATAGACCCTCTGGGACGCGAGTAAGTTAGGCTCGTCAATTGGTACTATAGTACGGTTGAAAAGTTTAAGTATTGCCGAAAGGATACTATGTCAAAAGGTCAGTCGCTGAATTAAGAATCCTCGCCTAGGAAAGAGCGAGGAGTGTCAAAAGTATGAGGATGTGGCGATGCGGAGATTTTATACAAAAACTAATGGCAGACTCGTTTGATGCGTTAAAGTCGGCTATTGAGTTCTCCCTAAAAATAAAATGGCCCCACCGCTGAAGGGCTGTAGGGCGCAAGGACAGTTAAACGCTAACTTGATTGTCGGGAAATTTAGCATCGATGCTATCCTCCTATGTGACGATTTTACGATCGTCCATTCACTCATCAACTCTGCCGTATCAAAAAATGTAACCCAGCACCGATCGAATTCAAACTGTCCTATTCTAAAAACAATACCTCATGCATTCTGACGAGCAGCTCTCTAAAGCTGCTTTTTTATTGCGATCGATTTTTTGGCGGCCAGACTTGCGGGATCTTGGGAATAACATTTTTAGCAACAGTCGCTACACCTCAATACTGCCCTAGCGGTTTTCAGTTCCACTCCAGGTTCGTCGGTAATTGGTAATTGAGAATTGGGAATTGGTAATTGGGAATTGGTAACGCGCAACGGGGAATCGACCATTGACAAGCTGTACCTCACCAGGCTTGACAACTGCTATGATTGCGGCGCGGAACGGGGCATTAATCCGGGTGGGGGATGGAAAAAAAATGAGCTGTATTTATTGATGGCCGATCTGATAGTTTTCTGCTAAATATCCGTTGCCAGTTGTAGAATTTGGTTGGGTGAATTTCCCGTTCCCAATTAATAGAATACGAGCCTGCCTGTTTTTAACCAAAACTCGATCGCTCCGCCCAACCCCACACCTCCTAAAGAAATGGTAGTTAATATTACAAAAGCCAGCCAATTTTTCCAACCAGATATTTGAATATCGAGTCTTGCCAAAACTCCGGCTGAAATCAAGAGTAAACAAGTAGCAAAAAGGTGCAGCCAGGCAAAAACTACCACTGCCACAAAAGCTCCTACAATAATAGCAAGAAAAGCACCGATATCACTCGAAAACCACCCCCTAATTAAGGCTTTTGTTTTTCTCATCGGGAACGACAAAAAGATATCCAACACTAAAATTGAAGCTAGGGCTACAAACCAAGTCTGGTGCGGGGGAACATCAAACTCAGTTAATTTCCAGCCCAAGGTGAAATAACTAACAAAAAGTAGAGTTAGGGAAACCCAAGATTTTTTTTTCATCCGATGGGGAAATTAGGAGAACCAAGAAAAAAAGATGACGGTCCCGATGAGTTTGTACAGGGCCTAGAGGTTAGTAGAAATAGCTTGCACGGGACAGGTAGGGATGCACTGCTCGCACACGATACACCGCGATCGAGCAAAACTTAGTTTAAAGCTTTCTGGGTCAAGGGTCAAGGCTTCGGTCGGGCAAACCCCCGTACACAAACCGCAGTGAACGCAGATATCTTCGTCTATGAGTATTTCCCGACTGGCTAGGGAAACGCCGATGTTTTGCGATCGCATCCAGTCGATCGCCGCTTCTAGTTGGTCGATGTCCCCTGATAACTCTAGCACCAGTTTGCCCACTTGGTTCGGAGCCACCTGAGCGCGGATAATATTGGCTGCAACATTAAAATCCTTTGCGAGTCGATAGGTGACAGGCATTTGGATCGATCGTTGGGGAAACGTCAGTGTTACCCGTTTTTTCACCCTGCAAGTCCTCGGTAATTTACAAACAATCTTTGTTATCTTATGTTTTAGCGCACTTGGTCTAATTCTGGCCTCTTCAAAAATTTTTGTGAGATTGGTCTGATTATCTCAAAATGTGGTATAATCTTAATTTATTATTAATAATAAAAACCTAGAAATAAAACCGCAATCCATTTTATGACCCAAAATTCGCCCAACTCAACAGTCGCCCCCGCCGCCAAAAATCCCGAAACAAAAGTCGCCGCGCGCCTCAGAAACTTATTGATCGTGTTAGCAGCGATCGCCCTTTCAATATCCATCTTCTTCGGGCTGCGAACTCAAACGCCTACAACTACCCTCACCGAAATGGCAAAAGCCTCCGCACCGCTAGAAACAGCTTTAGCAAACGGCAAGCCGACGCTGATAGAATTTTACGCTAATTGGTGTACTAGCTGTCAGGCAATGGCTAACGATCTGAGCGAAATCAAACAGAAATATGCCGAACCGCTGAATTTTGTAATGCTGAATGTAGACAATGACAAATGGCTGCCAGAAATCACAAAATATCGAGTAGACGGCATTCCGCACTTTGTCTATTTGAACGATAAAGGCAGCGCCGTTGCTGAAACCATGGGCGAAATGCCGCGCAGTATTATGGAAGATAACTTAGAAGCTTTAATTGCAGGAAAACCTCTGCCACACGTCCAAGCGGGCGGTCAAGTTTCTAATTTTACTCCCCCCACAGAACCTGTGAAAACAAGTAACTCCGACCCCCGCGCCCACGGCAGTCAAGTACAGTAAATGAAGGAAGAAGGAAGAAAGAAGAGGGAAAAGGGAAGAAGACTTTAGGAACAGGCAAGATGCCTGTTCCACAACAAATAAACTTTCTTGTGGAACAGGCATCTTGCCTGTTCCTGATTGCGATAACTTACAGAGATTCAAAAGCCCCTCGCACATTATGTCAATTGCGGTTTAGGGCAATCGACTACCTCTAAAGAAATATTCACAAAAACTTTTGGGAAAATTTATTAAGATTTATTATACTCCTCGTAAGGTGCGTCATTAAATATTCTCTCACCCCCGAGAGAAATTCAAGACTGACGCACCCTACTAGAATTAGTCTGATACCAATTTTTTATGAGGCCCCGTAGAATCCGATCCCCCCTAGCCCCCCGCGTCCGGGGGGGACAAGATTCCGATCTTTCGTCCCCCGTATTAAGGGGGATGCGAGGGGGATCGAGATATGTGCAACTTCACATTAAATTGGTATGACTGACTGGGTAAACTTTTCAATTCTAAAATCTAAAATCTAAAATCTAAAATCTAAAATCTAATGACCGCCGATAAACCCGGATTCAGCATTAGCGCGACCGCGATTCGCCGCCACATCGGCACCCTCATGCTGACACTTGCCATTATAGTCGTGGGCATTTTCTACATAACCCAACTGCCCGTTGACTTGCTGCCCTCCATCACCTATCCCCGCATCAGCGTGCGCTTGGACGCCCCCGGAGTCTCCCCAGAAGTCGCCGTTGACGAAATTACCCGCCCCCTCGAACAAGGACTTTCAGCAACAGAAGGAGTCACGCAAGTTTTCTCTCGCACCCGCGAAGGACAAGTCAGCGTCGATTTATTCTTTAGACCGGGCGGCGATATTGACCAGGCTCTTAATGACGCTACAGCCTCCGTCAACCGCATTCGCAACCGACTTCCCGATACAGTTGAATCGCCAAATCTGTTTAAATTTGACCCTTCTCAACAGCCGGTTTACGAATTTGCCCTGACTTCAGACTCACGCCAAGGGGTAGATTTGCGGGTATTTGCCGATGAAGAATTAGCCAGGGAAATTAACGTGATTCCCGGGGTAGCTTCCGTTGACATTTCCGGCGGCGTTCAAGAAGAAATTCAAGTTAATATTGACCTGAATCGGCTGCAAAGTTTAGGAGTTAATCTAAACGATGTTTTTAATGCTTTGCGCGAGCGCAATTTAGACACTTCCGGCGGCCGGCTGCGGCAAGAATCTAACGAACCGCTGGCGCGCACAGTCGGCCGCTTTCAAAATGCCACAGAAATCGCCAATCTTTCCTTTCAAGTATCTGGTTCCAACCCGCCAAAACGAGTTTACCTGCGCGATTTTGCTCAAGTCAATGACGGTACAGAAGAACAGCGAGTAAAAGTTTTTCTAAATCAAAAACCAGCCGTTAAAATTAGCATCTTGAAACAGCCGGACGCCAACACCATTACTGTTGTTGACGGAGTGAAAAATCGCATCAAAGAAATGCAGGAGTCAGGCTTAATTTCGGCAGACATGACCGTAGTTACGACCTTAGACGAATCCCGATTTATCCGCAATTCCTTAGCCGATGTGACCAATTCGGGAATTTCCGGCGCAGTCCTCGCCGCGATCGCAGTTTTGTTCTTTTTAGGTTCCCTGAGACAAACCCTGATTATCTCTCTGACTATTCCCCTGTGTACTCTAGCAGCCATTATTTTAATGCGGCTGTTCGGCTTGTCGCTGAACTTGTTTAGTTTAGGGGGTTTAGCGTTAGGAATCGGTCAGGCGATCGACACCAGCGTAGTTATTTTAGAAAATATTGTAGTCGGTCTAGACAGCAACCCTCATCTGAAAAAAGGCAGAATCAAAGATCGAAAAGAACGCACGATAGAAGAGTCAGTATTGCGGAGTGAAGAAGTAGAATCAGCAATGGTTGCCTCAACAGCCGCTAACTTAGTATCAGTGCTGCCATTTTTGCTGATTGGCGGCTTCTTTTCGCTGCTATTTAACGAATTAATTTTGACAATTAGCTTTGCAGTAGCAGCGTCTCTGCTAGTAGCTTTAACTGTAGTGCCGATGCTGACTTCTCGCTTGATGGGAATGTCTTATTCCAGCGGTATCAATCAGTTCGGGCCGATAAAACATTTTAACCGCGGCTTTGAAAACGGTACGCGTGCCTACGGTTCAATGCTGTCAAAAGTCGTGGGTTTGCGGTTAATTATCATTGCAGTCGCTTTTGTGATTTTAGGCGGCGGCACTTGGGTAATGGTAGGTCAAATCCCCCAAGAAATTTTGCCTAGAGTTAATACCAGTCAAGCCCGATTATTTGCTTCGTTTCCTCCGGGTACTAACTTGGAAACAAATCAAAAAGTGGTTGCCGCCGCCGATAAACTTCTGCTCGCACAGCCAGAAACAGCTTACACTTTAACGACAGCGGGAGGGCTGCTTTTCGGCAACAGTACAGTTGAAAATTTGCTCAGGGGAAGCAGCACAATTACGCTCAAACCAGGTACGAATACCATCGCTTTTACGGAAAGAATGACTGAGGAATTCAAGAAACTTGACGTTCCTAAAGGAACTCGCATCCGGCTAGCTCCAGAATCGATTAGGGGTTTAGTTTTAACTAATTCCCCAGTGCGGGGCGGCGAAATTGATGTGATAGTTCAGGGGCCAACTGAAGAAGTATTGCAGCAAGCAGGTAGTCAGATATTAAAAGAATTAGATGAGAAGGTAAAATTAGCTCGGTTTCGACCGGAGGCAGACCCGTCGCAGTCAGAAGTGCAAATTCGTCCAGACTGGGAAAAGGCATCTGTGTACGGGCTGACGGCCCAAGACATTGGGGAAACGATTCAGACAGCAATTGAAGGTGCTGTTCCGACTCAATTGCAGCGGGGAAACCGCTTGGTAGATGTGCGGGTGCAGTTCGATCGCACTTCTGTAAAATCTATTGCTCAACTCGGACAAATTCCCTTATCTGGCGGCAATAACAGCATCGTCCGTTTAAGCGATGTGGCAAATATTACGATCGGCAAAGCACCGGGAGAAATTCAGCGTCTCAACCAGCGGCAAGTTTTCTTAGTTGTCGGAAACTTGAATAAGGGTGCAAGTCTCGGCGATGCTGTCCAGCAAGTCGATGCAGTTTTATCAGAAATGAAGTTGCCACCAGGAGTAAGCATTGTGCCGAGTTCGGCTGCTGAAACTAATCAGCAATTGCAAACTTCTCTCAAGCTTTTGGGAGGGTTGGCGACTTTTTTAGTGTTTGTAGCGATGGCGGTGCAGTACAATTCCCTGGTTGACCCCCTGGTGATTTTGCTGACAGTGCCGCTGGCGTTGGCGGCGGGAGTATTCGGGCTTTATGTGACCAAAACTGCGATCGGTGCGACGGTGATGATCGGTGCAATTTTGCTAGTGGGAATTGTGGTGAATAACGGCATCATTATGCTCGAGTTGGCTAACCAAATTCTCGAAGAGGAAAAGGTCGATCGCACAACAGCAATTCTCAGGGCAGCACCTCAGCGCTTGCGGCCGATTTTGATGACAACTATTACTACAGTTTTGGGTTTGTTTCCCCTAGCTTTGGGAATTGGAGAGGGTTCGGAGTTTCTGCAACCTTTGGGTGTGGTGGTGTTTTCCGGTTTGTCGCTGGCGACGCTGATGACGCTGTTTATTATTCCCTGTTTCTATATTTTGCTGCACGACTTCTTTGGGATGTTGGCACCGAAGAAGAAACCGCAGACAGTTGCTATTCCCGTGCAGAAGGCGGCGAGAAAGACTCCGAATTTGTAAAATCCTGATATCTTACACCATTTTTAAGAACAGGCAAGATGCCTGTTCCACAAAGAATGAGTTTTCTTGTGGGGTGGGCATCCTGCCCGCCCATAAAAGGCTGATTGAAAATGATGCAAGATTTTAGTTTTAACCGACTGTAGAAAATATGAGCCAGAACAGGCAGGATGCCTTTTCCACAAAGCAAGGGAAAGTGCGATCGATTTTAGTCCTCTTTGAGAGGACTTTTGCTATGAGACAGGGAATTCATTCCCTGTCGGACTGTCGGATTTACCAACAATACCGCTACTGCATTTGATGTTCAGTTGAGACGGCTAGAATTAGTCAATAAGGTGTGTTTGACATCCAAAACTTTTTTATGTTACAATAATACTACACAACAACCTGGCCAAACAAACTTAAACAAAAATGCCCTACGAAAAATTAGACATATCAGCCCCAAAACCAGTATTATCTTGGGCAAATCACGCCCTAGGCGAAAAAGAAACCAAGATGACCGCAAACGTAGCGTCTTTGCCTTTTGTATTCAAACACGTCGCACTAATGCCCGACGTACATTTAGGCAAAGGTGCTTTAGTCGGTTCAGTAATTGCCACAAAAGAAGCGATTATTCCGGCTGCTGTGGGCGTGGATATTGGCTGCTTTACTGATGATACACAAATTCCTCTAGTTAATGGCAAATCTTATGCGATCGGGGAACTGGCTAGGAGTCAAAAAGAATTTTTTATCTACTCCTGTACAGAAACAGGCCGAATTGTTGCTGCTAAGGCTACAGCCAAATTAACTAGAAACAATGCCGAACTGGTTAAAGTGGTACTGGATAATGGAGAAGAAATCAAATGCACTCCCGATCATCAATTCATGTTGCGGAATGGTGAATACCGAGAAGCGCGGGATTTGACAACTGGAACGTCATTGATGCCCTTTTATTCCAAACTAGATAAGGATGGGTATACCTTAGTACAGCAAAACTATTCAGGTAGATGGCAGAAAGCTCATTGGATGATTGGTCGTTGTGGTTTGTTAGGAGACATACCATCTTTCCCCAATCAGAGAACTGTGATTCATCACAAAAACTTTAATCCCGCCGATAATAGACCAGAAAATTTAGAATTCATGGGTCATAATGACCACTCTGCCTATCACCGCTCATTGGTTGATAGAAACACCTATTGGCAATCCCTGGAATTTGAACAGAAAAGAAAGCAAGCCCTAGCTGATAAAGCTCAAACCTCAGACGGACACAGGTATTACGCCGAACGGGGAATGAAAAATATCCTTAAGTATATGGAGAATAATCCCCAACACTTCCAAGAGTCAGTTGCAGGGAATGGCGAACGAGGAAAAAAGTATCTAATTAATTAC
The DNA here is from genome assembly GCF_036702495.1 of Microcoleus sp. C2D2. Lineage (NCBI taxonomy): Bacteria > Bacillati > Cyanobacteriota > Cyanophyceae > Oscillatoriales > Microcoleaceae > Microcoleus > Microcoleus sp. C2D2. The sequence continues at coordinate 33,940 of NZ_JAUBTO010000034.1, forward strand.
AATCAGAGTGAAAAGGCTAAAGCAAAGAGTAAAGAAATTGCTAATCGGCTATACCCTTGTGAGACTTGTGGAGATCAAATTAAAACTCCTATCGGACTTCACAATCATCGAAAAAATCAGCACGGCTACAACCACAAAGTAGTTGATATTATTCCTTTAGTTGAAAAGGAAGATGTCTATTGCCTAACAGTTCCCGAATACGGCAACTTTGCGTTAACTGCCGGAGTATTTGTCCATAACTGCGGTATGATGGCTGTGAAAATGCCTTTCACCGCCAACAAATTAGAAGGCAAACTCAAACAAATTCGACTCGATATCGAAGCGGCGATTCCTGTGGGATTGGCGGAAAATAAAGAAGTAGAAAAAACTGTCACTAACTGGCAAAAATGGGGTGAATTTAAGGAACTTCATCAAGGCGTGCAGCATCAAAACAATAAAGCCTTAAAACAAATGGGTTCCCTCGGCGGCGGCAATCATTTTATTGAGGTTTGCGTTGATACTGAAAATTTTGTTTGGCTGATGCTGCACTCCGGTTCTCGCGGCATTGGAAATTTGCTCGCACAGCAGCATATCGAGACTGCTAAAGATTTAGCTAAACTGGCAGAAATTAGTTTGGCTGACAAAGATTTGGCCTATTTTGTGGCGGGTACGCGGGAGTTTGCGGCTTACTGGCACGATTTGCAGTGGGCGCAAGATTATGCTCGTTTTAATCGCGATGTAATGATGAATCGGTTTAAGCGAATTGTGGAAAAGCACGTCGCGGGCGGCAAATCTGTTAAGCCGTTATTAGAGGTGAATTGCCACCACAATTACGCGGAAAAAGAGGTGCATTTTGGCGAAGATGTGTATGTAACTCGCAAGGGTGCCGTGCGCGCGGATGTAGAGGATTATGGGATTATTCCGGGCTCGATGGGGGCGAAGTCTTTCATTGTTAAGGGTAAAGGTAATGCGGAAAGTTACTGTTCTTGTGCTCACGGTGCGGGGCGCTTGATGTCTCGCACTCAAGCGAAGAATGTATTCACTCTTGATGATTTTGTGCGGCAGACTGAGGGGGTTGAGTGCCGGAAAGATGAGCAATTTTTAGATGAAATTCCGGGGGCTTATAAGCCGATTGATGAGGTGATGAATCAGCAGTCGGATTTGGTGGAAATTGTGGCGACTTTGAAGCAGGTGGTTTGTGTCAAGGGTTGATGGTGATAATCAGAAACCGGGTTTTTTACGAAATTACTGCATTTGAGCCTTGAACTCGTGAAAAACCCGGTTTCTTTTTCAGGAGTGGGTCTCCCAAAGTCGGTATTGACACAAGGATTCTTAATGGTTTATAAATAAAGTGTAGAGCTTATAATTATCCCAATAATTACTCGATTCCCCAAAGGCAAATACGTTGGGTTATATGAACAATAAAAACCATTTTTAATTATGAAGATTATTTCACTGAGACTCAAAAATAATTTTTTGGATTGGGATTTGGATGAAATTAAGTTTTCATCAAACTTAACCCTTTTAGTAGGTGTATCAGGTGCAGGCAAAACCCAAATCCTGCATGCAATTCTCGATTTAAGACTTATTGCAAATGGAACAGCTATAAATGGGTTTGAATGGAAAATCATATTTTCTACGGTAAACGGTACTGAATTTATTTGGGAAGGTGGTTTTGATACTGTTGAAGAAAATGAACTAAGTTTTGAGGATGATGAAAAAGAAAAAGAAGATGAGCGAGAAAAATCTTCCTTAATTTATGAAAGATTGACCTCAAACAATCAGGTTTTAATTGAGCGAAATTTGGAAGAAATTAGATATAAAGGTAGCTCAATGCCTAAGCTTTCTTCGCAGCAATCAATGATATATATTTTGAAAGAAGAAACTGCGATCAAAGAAGCCTTTGATGCTCTAAATAAAATAGAATATCGCGATCAATCATACAATAAACGGTCGGCGTCCTATAAACTCAAACCAATCTTTGCACTCGCTCAAAAATAAATACAAAACCTTAGACAGTATAGTAAATAGTGATGAGGATCTTAGAACTAAACTATATCTAACTTATGAAAACAAGTTAGATATTTATGAAAAAATAAAGTCAAGATTTATTGACATTTTTCCACAAATCGAAAATCTAAAAGTTGAGCCTTTTAAAAGTTACATCTTGCCTAAATCAATTGCTGAAAAATTTCAGCCGGGTATTTCTATAAAAGAGAAATCTGTACCAAAATGGATTATAGAAAATAGGATGTCTTCGGGGATGTTGCGTACAATTATTCATATAGCCGAAATGTTTCTGGCAAATGAAGGTTCGGTAATATTGATTGATGAATTTGAAAATAGTTTAGGCATAAATTGTATTGACATCTTGACTGATGACCTGATTCACGAAAATAAAACCTTACAATTTATTGCTACAAGCCATCACCCTTACATTATCAATAATATTCCGTATGAATATTGGAAAATTGTGACTCGACAGGGCGGACCTATTAGAATTTGTAATGCCTCAGATTATCATTTGGGTAAATCTAAACAAGACGCATTTATTCAATTAACCAAAATTCTCGAAAAACAATCATAGTATGAACTTCTATTTTGTATTTGAAGGGAAGACAGAACCGATTGTTTATAAGAAGTGGTTATCTGTACTTCTTCCAGACTTGACAGAAGTGGATAGTTTTGATGCTGTAAATCAGAATAACTATTATTACGAAAGTAATATGGGCGTTCCTAATTGCTACAAAGTTGCTGCTAATGCTATCCAAGACATTAACGAGTGTCCTAAATATAATTACTTGGTACTATTTACAGATGCAGACAGTTTTACAGTTGCAGAGAAAAAAGCGGAAGCTGATAAGGAAATTAACTTAGAATTACAAGATAAACCTTTTAAAACATTACCGGAAAATTGCCAAGTAGAAATTATTGTGCAGAACGTTTGTATTGAAACTTGGTTTTTAGGCAATAGAAATTACTTTGTCAGACATCCACAAGATAATCCACTTTTGAAAAAATACATCGAATATTTTGATGTAAGCAAAAGTAATCCCGAAGACTTAGCGAGTGAATTTGTGCAAGATGAAGAAAATACAAAGGATATTTTTGGATATAAAACAAAAGATCTGTTTCATGAAGGTTATCTTAGAGAAATTTTTAAAGAGCGTAGTTCGGCGTCAAACAAGAATTTTTATTACCGTAAATCTAAACCGATGGAAGTACAAGAAAAATATTACCTTGACCAACTGATAGCGAGAATTAAGGCCAATTCAGATCACTTACTTAGTTTTCAAGAATTTATAGAGTTTTGTTTGAAAATTAAGGCGCAACTAAATCAATAATACATCGCCGTGTGCGCTGTGGGGAAAGGAGAATTCGATCGCACAAACAGCATCAAAAGGGGGAAATTGAGCTTAACTCGATTTCCCCCTCTTGACAAACGCTTTGTTTTCTCAGGCTGTTCTCTAACAGGCCATCTGCTGCCACTCAAGTTCTAGCAAGCGCAGCAGTCTTTCATCGCCCTTGGCCTTGGCCGCTTGCTGTCTGCGATCGAGAATATTGCAAATATTCGCCCGGTGCACTTGCGCCACTTCCACACCTGTTGGGTAAGATTTAACCGCCGCTGGGGCGCTAGCTGCTGCGACATCCCGATCGCCAGCTTGAGAATCTCGCTTTGTGGTATAGTTTCTGCCGCCGTATTTATTTGGGGCGGGAATGTGTCTCGGATAGCGATAGTTCCAGTTTTGACCCCGATATTTGCCCGCGACTTCGCCTTCCATCATATCGACTGTCGGAATGTCGTACTCGTAGTTTGCGCCGCGATAAGTGAGTTTCATATCTTTTGATCCTTATATGTATGGAGATAAAAAGGGCAGTCAAATGAGCTTGGGTTTTCTTCGCTCAAACTTTTTTAGTTTCTGTATTCAATTATACTGTTTTTTAATATGAATGCGTTAAATTTACAAAAATTAATATTTTGAGGGCGAGAGCAT